>DATMJF010000513.1:0-2658 GCA_035554455.1 Rummeliibacillus sp. | reverse complement strand
CACGTGACCCATCTTTTTTAATAACAATGAGTGGCATCTCTTCTACTTTTTCAAAAGTGGTAAAACGAAAACTACATGATTCACACTCTCGGCGCCGGCGAATGGCTTTGTTATCATCAACAGGTCTACTATCAATGACTCTTGTTCCGTTATATTGACATGCTGGACATTTCATAATTTTTCTCTCCTGATTTCGAAACATATTAGTTTATCTATTATATCAAAAAATAATGATATAAATCGAAAAATAGAGTAGAAATTCCCCTTTACATCAAAAAACTATATCATAATCCGTCAAATTTCGATTCTTTAGTATAATTTTGCGCAATTTTAGAAAAAAAATCCTTCCAACTGAATCAGTTAGAAGGATTTAGTCAATCAATTAATTATGCATTTACTGTTTCTTTTAATTCAGCTACAACTTTTTTAGTAAGATCTACAACACGTGAAGAGTAACCCCATTCATTGTCATACCAAGCAAGTACTTTTACTTTGCGAGAACCAATTGTCATTGTAGTAAGACCATCAATTGTTGCTGATGCAGGATTTGTATTGTAATCACGAGATACAAGTGGTTCCATTGTGAAATCTAAAATACCTTTTAATGGACCTGCAGCTGCTTTTTTGAATGCTTCATTTACTTCTTCAACTGTTACATCTCGTTGTAAGTCTACAACTAAATCAACTAATGAAACGTTAGGTGTTGGAACACGTAGAGCCATACCATGTAGTTTACCTTGTAATTCAGGTAGTACAAGTGTCAACGCTTTCGCTGCACCTGTAGAAGTTGGAATAATAGATTCAGCACATGCACGTGCACGACGTAAATCTTTATGTGGATTATCGATATTTTTTTGATCGTTTGTATATGAATGAACTGTTGTCATTAAACCGTTGTCAATTCCAAATGTATCATTTAGAACTTTTGCAACTGGTGCAAGACAGTTTGTTGTACAACTTGCATTTGAAATGACGTCGTGTTTTGAAAGATCTAATTTATCATCATTAACACCCATCACAATTGTAACATCTTCGTTTTTACCTGGTGCTGTTAAAATTACTTTTTTTGCACCTGCTTCAAGATGTAAAGCTGCTTTACTACGTTCATTAAATTTACCAGTTGCTTCAATAACGATATCGACGCCCATTTCTTTCCAAGGTAAGTTTTGAGGGTTACGATCATTTACAAGTTGAACGCGTTTACCATTTACAACTAATGCATCCTCTTCGGCTGTTACTTCGCCATCAAATCTGCCATGAGTTGTGTCATACTTTATTAAATGAGCCAATGTTTCGGCTGGATAGTTTGCATTTATCGCTACAATATTTAAATCATCTTGCAGTATCGCTTGACGGAATACCATACGACCAATACGGCCAAATCCGTTAATAGCAATTGAAACTGTCATGAATAAAATCCTCCCTGTTCAATACGTTATACTCAATTGTTTTATTCTCGAATAGTATAGCACATTTCTCAGAAAGTAAAACATATTATAAACTATATTTTAATGTTTATATTTTCTGAATATTATATTCAATTATTAAATAACGTCCCACAAATTCAGTGTTTTCAACAGTTGATCACGTGTATTTTCTAAATTTCCATTATTATAAATAACAGCATCAGCGCCTTTTTCTTTTACAGAAATAGGAAGTTGTGAGGCGATTCTAGTTTTCGCTTCTTCTTCTGATAAGTGATTACGTTCCATTAATCTTGCTAGTTGGTTTTCCTCTGTGACAGAAACGACTAGAATCTTTTCCACAAAATGTTGCAATCCACTTTCAAAAAGCAAAGGAATATCCATTACTATATCTTTTTCCCCTTTTTCAAGCCATGCATCCCTTTGTCGCAACATTTCTTTACGAATTGCAGGATGAATAATATCGTTCAATTCTTTTCTTTTTGCAGGATTATGGAAAATGATCTCTCCTAGTTTTGCACGATTTAATCCACCGTTTTCTAGTAAAATATCTTCTCCAAACACATCCACGATTTTACCCAATGTTTCTGTTCCTGGTTCTACAACATCTCTCGCTACGATGTCAGCATCGACTATCTGTAAACCTAATTCTTGTAACATTTTAGCTACTGTACTTTTTCCGCTTGCAATACTTCCTGTTAAACCAATAATCATTTACTTCACACACCTTTAATGTTGGCATTTGGGACAGTACACTGAATTCCTGCCTGAAATTACCATTTGTTTTGTATTAGTATGACATATTGGGCACGCTTTCCTCCCATACATCTGCAAACGGTTTTGCATTCCGCCTGCTTCTCCATTTATATTTCGATAATCTGAAATACTGGAACCTCCAGCATCGATACTTTCTTGCAAAATAGCTACAATTGTTCGGAATAGCTCCGTTTTTCGTTTTTCACTTATACGCGAAATTTTTCTGGATGGGTGAATTTTCATACGGAACAATGACTCCGTTGCATAGATATTGCCGCAGCCTGCAATGACATGACCATCCATAATCACTTCTTTGACAGGCTTATTTGCATACTTCGGCATATTTGATATTTCCAAAAAATAAGGCAATGCTTCTTCCGAAAAAGGCTCGGGTGCTATTTCTAGAAGCGGTGGAAACTCTTCAATAGAGTGTAAGAGACGCATTTCACCAAAGCGGCGAATATCCGCATACACAAGA
>DATMJF010000512.1:0-2577 GCA_035554455.1 Rummeliibacillus sp. | reverse complement strand
GTTAAATTTAATATTCATATACTTCCCCCTTTGATTTTTATTCCATATCATTAATATTGGTCGACTATATATTACTGCATCAATAGCTGAAAAATCGTCATACATATCGCGCCAACAAGTGGAATGATTCTTAATGCATTATAACCGGATATTGATGAATTCAATTCTTCTAGCGGATCTTGCGTTGGAGATGCTAAGTATCCAATAAAACGTTGCCATCTATTCTGTTTAAATTGGCTTAGTTCTTTCGGTATTTTCACTTCATATTCATCTAGTCGATTTTTCAACGGTTTTTCTTTATTGAACTCTTCTTTCAGCATAACAAACCTCCCCTAGCTCCTCTTTTAAAGATTTGATCGCGTTATGCAATCTTGACTTTACAGTACCGATTGGAATGGATAAAATCCGTGCAATTTCTTCTTGCGTTAAATCATGATAATACGTCAATAAGATGACCGCTTTTTGCTTTTCAGGTAAATTAGCAATTGCCTGTTGAACAGCTAACTTTTCATCTGGTGAAAAAGACGTAACTGCAGTTGGTACTAAAAATGGCAATAAAGTTCGCCACTTTTTTCGTCTATTTAATTTATTGATCAGTATACGATATGCGATTTGAAAGACATAAGATTTCACGGATCCTTTTTGCCTATCATAATCAGATTTTACTTTTTGCAATTTTTCGAACGTATCGTGAACAATATCCATACTTAGTTGTTCCTCACATGTATAGCGGTATAAAAAACAATAAAGAGCATCATATAATTCCTGATATAACAAGGTGAATGCCTCTAAATCCCCTTGTTTATATGACTCCATCCACTCTTCATTGCTTTTCATTTAGCTCATCCTCCCAATGAGCTTTAATCGATTTTAAGGTGACTGAAACACGTGAAAATAAATAAAGAATCGTTACAAGCACCCATACTTGCGATTGGTTCGTAAAAAATTGAACATAAGGATTTTCAACCGATTGATTGAATGATAGCAACAGATTTAAGACTTGCACACAGATGATTGTATAAATAGCTATAATAAGTGTTAATGTATCAAAAACATTCCACCGCAAAAAAATCGTTGTTTTTTTATAGTCAATTTTTCTGTTCTTCCGTACAATATATTTTCGGTCCATAGAAGGCATAATTACCACAATAAGAGTAGTAATTAAAACAATAACTATTAACGATACAATCCAACCTATTCCCATAAACATCACCCATCCTTCAAATATTTTCTTTTTCCATTTTCATTTACTATACGAATGAGCAAAACCAAAAGTTCATTTAAATCCAAAAAAACTAATAAATTCCTTTATATTACTTTTATTTTACTAAAGGCGGTATAAAAAACCCACCAACTTTCGTATAAGTTGATGGGTAGTAAAAACAAGCAAAATCACTATTATGGCTGAAGAAGCAAAATATTTGCATGATTATAATCAAACTGAACACATTAACACAAGAATTAAGAGTTCCGAAAGTTTAATGGCGAAGCTAGAAAAAAATATCACCACTTCATTTTTAAGTTCAAAAAATCACATAGCTGATATTGCTGGTATGAGAATAATTTATTCCTTTGTTAATAAAATCTATCACATTTACTCTTAAGTAGCTAAAACTGACAACGATGTAAAAAAATTAAATTAAATGTTTAATACATTTCACGTGTAGGATATATATGAAGAAAAAGTTGATTATAAAAAATAAATATCAAATAACCCTCTTTGATAAGGGATTTCTCACCCATTGAGCAGGTGAGAAAAAAACTTTAACAACAAGGTGTAAATGCGAAGTTATGTAAGAGATTGAATTTTAAGGGGGTTGGTTCAAATGGATAATCAGAAAGCGGTAGCTATTGAAGATGAGAGTACCAAACATCGGGGTCTATTGATCGTCGGTTTATTAGTTGCTATGCTTTTCGCTGCACTTGATAATACAATTGTTGGAACCGCTATGCCAAGAATTGTAGGGGAACTTGGAGGATTAGGTGTCATGACATGGCTTACAACAGCCTACATGCTAACATCCACTACCGTTGTACCTGTTACAGGTAAATTGGCAGATTTGATTGGGCGCAAATCCGTGTATGTTACGGGGATTATTATATTCTTGATTGGCTCTGCTCTTTGCGGAATGGCACAATCAATGACCCAATTAATTATTTTCCGTGGAATTCAAGGTTTAGGCGGAGGCGTAATGATGCCGATGGCAATGATAATAATTGGTGATATTTTTACGGGTGCCCAAAGAGCAAAATGGCAAGGTGTTTTCGGTGCTATCTTCGGTCTCTCATCCGTTATAGGTCCCCAGATTGGTGGCTGGATTGTAGATGCGGCCAACTGGAGATGGGTATTTTACATTAATATGCCAGTTGGTATTCTTGCAGCCATTCTAATTAGTTTAGGGCTTAAAAATAAAAAACTAGAAGGACCAATTAAAATAGACTTCGCTGGAATCTTTACGATGATTGTTGGCGTTGTTAGTTTACTTCTTGCTTTGACATTTGGAGGTAAGGATTATCCATGGGGCTCATGGCAGATTGTCTCTCTTTTTGTAATATCTGCTGTGTTTCTCATTAGTT
>DATMJF010000511.1:0-2486 GCA_035554455.1 Rummeliibacillus sp. | reverse complement strand
AATGATGAAATTGACTACGCCAAATTGCTACATCTCTAGCATGATAGCGTGGTGTATCCTCTTGCTTATAAGTCGATTCATGTTCCTCATCTAAAATAATAAGTCCTAAATTCTTAAAAGGAGCAAAAATAGCGGACCTAGCCCCAACTGCTACTTTTACTTCACCACGCCCAATCTTTCTCCATTCATCATACTTTTCACCTTTCGATAATCCACTATGCATAACCGCCACTAAATCACCAAATCGTGCACGGAAGCGTTCCGTCATTTGAGGGGTTAATGAAATCTCAGGTACTAAAACAATAGCCTCTTGTCCATTGTCAATTGCTTCTTGAATTGCTTGTAAATAAATTTCTGTTTTGCCACTTCCAGTTACACCATGTAACAAGAAAGTTGTTGCTTGCTTTTCTTTCATCGATTTTAAAATTTGTGTAAGTGCTGTATCTTGCTCATCTGTTAAAGCAAGTGCTATAGACTTATTTGCATCTTTTGCAAAAGGATCACGATATACTTCCTCTTGAAAATATTGTGCAGCTCCCTTTTCTACAACCGCATTTAATACAGCTAATGTAATGTCTAGTGTCTCACAAAGCTCATGTGGGATGAATTCTTCTCCAGCATGCTCGACCATCCATTCTGCAACTTGTACTTGCTTTTTTGCCCGTGCGGAAATAGATGTAGCAATTTCTTGCAATTTAAAAACATCATCTATTACTTTCACTTTACGAACAGCTTTTACTTGCCCTTGTTGTTTGACAATTGTTTTTTGCTCTACGAAACCTTGCTTCATACAATATTTAAGCGGCTTTAATAAATTAGCCGCTTCAACTTTTTTATATGGAATCATTTCTTTTTGACCAAACAAAGCCTGTAGCTCAGCTGGTAAATTAGAAAGCTCTGTCGTTAGCTTAATTGATTTCTCATATTTTGCGCGTAAAGCTGATGGTAGCATGACTTGTAGTGCATCAATTTCATAGCATAATGTATGAACTGTCATCCATTTGGCAAGCTCTAGCATTTCTTCTGTTAATACTGGTTCGATGTCTAATACTTGAGCAATTGGTTTAATCTTATCGATTGGTACATCTGTTTGTTCTTTTAATGCAGTGATAAAACCAAGGACATTTCTTGGACCAAATGGAACTTTAACACGACAGCCTACTTCTACTAATTCTTGCAACTCCTCAGGAACTGTATAATCAAAAGGTCTGTCCACTGGATAAGCAGAGACATCGACAATGATTTTCGCAATCATTACTACATACCTTCTCTTTTTAAGATGGTAGTGAATAGTTCAAAAGCAAGTTCCTCTTTTGGAAGGTGGACAAAGGCTTGCTGGAAGTCTTCTTTACCTACTAATGTCACTGTATTTGTATCAGTTCCAAAACCACGATCTGATTTAGAAACATCATTAGCAACGATATAATCTGCATTCTTTTTGTCTAGTTTTCCTTTAGCATAATTCAACACATCATTTGTTTCTGCTGCAAAACCAATTAATAATTGTTGTTTTTTACGTTCACCTAAAGTAAGCAGAATATCTGTTGTACGTTCAAGCTCAATACTTGAATCTCCAGCTTGCTTTTTCATTTTTTGAGAAAACTGATCTTTTGGTCGATAGTCTGCTACTGCTGCCGTTTTTATCACGATATCTGCATCGTCGTATTCCTTTAAAATAGCCTGTAACATATCTTCGGCACTTTCCACTAGAATTACTTTTACTCCTACTGGCGGAGTCAACGACACTGGACCTGAAACAAGAATTGTTTCTGCACCAAGCTTTTGTGCAGCAGTTGCCATTGCATATCCCATTTTCCCAGAAGAAAAGTTTGTTAAATAACGTACTGGATCAATTCTTTCTCTCGTAGGTCCAGCAGAAATAACCACTTTCTTCCCTCGAAGTGGTAAATACTTAGGTTCAAAAAATCCCTCTACTAAAGAAACTATTTTCTCAGGTTCTTCTAAACGACCTTTACCTACATAGCCGCATGCCAAAAATCCTTCTTCCGGCTCGATAAATTCATAGCCATCTGAAGCAAGGCGTGCAATATTTCGTTTAACTGCTGGATGTTCATACATATGAACATTCATAGCTGGAGCGATCCAAACTTTAGATGTTGTAGCAAGTAAGGTTGTTGTTACCATATCATCAGCTATACCATTGGCAAGTTTTCCTATTATGTTAGCTGTAGCAGGAGCAACGATTACAAGATCTGCCCAATCCGCTAAATCAATATGTGCAATAACTGCTGAATCCTTTTCATCAAAAGTATCTGTATATACATCATGTTTAGACATGACTTGAAAACTTAAAGGGTTAACAAAACGGGTTGCAGATTCTGTCATCATTACTTTCACATGTGCACCTGCTTGTGTAAGCTTACTAACCAATGCAACTGCCTTATAAACTGCGATACCGCCTGATACACAAAGTAAAATGTTCTTATTTGCAATCATGTTTTTCTTCCTCTCAAAACAACACAAGC
>DATMJF010000510.1:0-4762 GCA_035554455.1 Rummeliibacillus sp. | reverse complement strand
CAAAAAGAAATCTTTGACTTTATCGATGATGCGGAATACTTAATTCGTCCAGCAAACTTTTCAGATGAAGCACCAGGCAAAGGAATGGTTGCCGTTACAAAAGGTGGACAAACGATTTCTGTAATAAATTTACATGGACGTACCTTCTTACCACCACATGGTGATCCATTTGCAAAGGCAACAGAACTAGTTGCAGAAGCACAAAAAGTATCTCCACTTGTGTTCGTAGATTTTCATGCAGAAACAACTAGTGAAAAAATTGCTTTGGGCTGGCATTTAGACGGCAAAGCATCGGCTGTTGTTGGGACACATACACACGTACAAACAGCAGATGCACGTATCTTCCCTGGAGGTACGGCATTTATATCAGATGTAGGCATGACAGGACCGTATGATGAAGTACTAGGAATGAAAAAAGAAAGCGTACTTTATCGTTTTAAAACAAATATGCCAGCTCGTTTTGAAGTACCAAAACAAGGTAGAGAAGTATTTAGTGGCTTTTTTGTAGAGCTAGATGACAAATCAGGTAAAGCGAAAAGCTTTGAAAGAATTTATATAAATGCAGATTATCCTTTCGTACCTTAAATTAGTCTATATCTTGCATATCGTGCATACAATGTTCCATGGACAATCAAAATGTCCCTGATTTTTCAAACTAAGGGAGGAATAGTTGTGGATTCATTGAAAGTATCGTCTCGCTCCAACCCAAATTCTGTAGCAGGTGCATTAGTGGCAGTGATTAGAGAGCAAGGATATGCAGAGATGCAAGCAGTAGGGGCAGGTGCACTTAATCAAGCTGTAAAAGCGATCGCGATTGCGAGAGGTTTTGTAGCGCCGAGTGGTACAGATTTAACTTGTTCACCAGCATTTACAGATATACTAATAGCTGGTGAAGACCGAACAGCTTTAAAATTACTCGTTGAAAAACGAGGAAGATAAGTATAAAATCGAAGGACGCACGTTCAGCTTTAAGGAAGATAGCCTAAAACGTCACGACGTGTGTTAGATGTTTTTGCAACGAGCAACTGCAGGAGCAACGGCTATAGGGTTTCATAGCATGTAAATCCTCGAGTGGCTGGCGTGTGCAACTAGATAGATAAAAAAATACCGGACATATCCGGTATTTTTTTATGCTTTTGAATGAAAATATATATATAAGAACGCTTATCACTACAATTTCATGAATAATCTTTTCCGTCAAAGGTCTGATTTTCAGTGAAATCGCCTAATAACAATAGTTTCATACGCATGTTCATGATAAACTTATGAAGGATAAAAAGCTTAGACGTTATATATTAAGGAGATGTTGATAAATGTTACATCAGCTTTCATGGAAAGTCGGTGGGCAACAGGGGGAAGGTATTGAAAGTACTGGAGAAATTTTCTCAACTGCGATGAACCGCTTAGGTTACCATTTATATGGATATCGCCATTTCTCTTCCCGTATTAAAGGTGGCCATACGAATAATAAAATTAACGTACGTACGTCAACTGTACATACGATTCCAGATGATCTAGATATATTGGTTGCATTTGACCAAGAAACAATCGAGGTTAACTATAAAGAATTAACAACTGAAGGAGTAATTTTAGCGGATGCTAAATTTAAACCTGAAAAACCAGAAGATTGCCAAGCTGAATTATATGTAGTTCCATTTACAGAAATTGCTACTGAACTTGGTACGTCACTTATGAAAAACATGGTTGCAATTGGTGCAACTGCTGCACTAATGAACCTTAATGATGAAGTATTCCAAAGTGTTGTCAATGAAATCTTCGGTCGTAAAGGCGAAGCTGTTGTACAAAAGAATATGGAAGCAATCGCTAAAGGCCATGAAATGATGGATGAATTGCTAAAAGATCAAGTTGGCAAATTCGAACTTGAACCTGGAGATGGCAAACATCGTTTATTCATGATTGGTAACGAAGCTATTGCACTGGGTGCACTTGCAGCAGGCTCTCGTTTAATGAGTGCATACCCAATTACACCAGCATCAGAAATTATGGAATACTTAATTAAAAAATTACCTAAATTTGGTGGTACTGTTATTCAAACGGAAGATGAAATTGCAGCTGCTACAATGGCTATTGGTGCAAACTACGGTGGTGCACGTGCATTCACAGCATCAGCTGGCCCTGGTCTTTCACTTATGATGGAAGCACTTGGTCTTGCAGGTATGACAGAAACACCTTTAGTTGTTGTTGATACACAACGTGGTGGCCCATCTACAGGTCTTCCAACAAAACAAGAACAATCAGATTTAATGGCAATGCTTTACGGAACTCACGGTGAAATTCCAAAAGTAGTCATTGCGCCATCAACTGGTGAAGAAGCATTCTACGATACGATTCAAGCATTCAATATTGCAGATGAGTTACAATTACCAGTAATCGTACTGTCAGATTTACAATTATCACTTGGTAAACAAACAGTTGAACCATTTGATTACTCTAAGATTACAATTAACCGCGGTAAATTAAATATGGATGAACTTCCAGAAATCGAAGATAAACAATACTTTAAACGTTATGCAGTAACAGAAGATGGTATTTCTACACGAGTGGTCCCAGGTCAAAAATACGGTATTCACCATGTAACTGGTGTTGAACATAACGAAGAAGGAAAACCTTCTGAAGCAGCAGGCAACCGTAAGACTCAAATGGACAAACGTTTCCGTAAATTACAACATGTACATTTTGATACACCAGTATTTACAGATGCACCTAACGAAGAAGCCGAAGTATTACTTGTAGGTTTTGGTTCTACAAAAGGTGCATTAGAAGAAATCCGTCCAATGTTAGATGCAGAAGGCGTTAAAACAAACCATGCACATATTCGTTTAATTCACCCATTCCCAGTTGAAGAAATGAAGTCATTAATCGATCATGCGAAAAAAGTGATTGTTGTCGAAAATAATGCGACTGGTCAATTAGCTAATGTTATAAAATTAAACATGGGTCACCATGATAAAATTGTAAACTTAACAAAATATGACGGTACGCCATTCTTGCCAATGGAATTATTTGGCCGTGTAAAGGAGTTGCTAACAAATGGTAACATTTAAGGATTTTCGTAACACTGTAAAACCTAACTGGTGTCCAGGATGTGGTGACTTTTCAGTGCAAGCTGCCATTCAGCGTGCTGCAGCAAACCTTGAAATCGTACCACATGAACTTGCGGTAGTTTCAGGTATTGGATGTTCAGGTCGTTTATCAGGTTATATTAACTCATATGGCTTACATGGTATTCATGGACGTGCATTACCAATTGCTCAAGGTTTAAAAATGGCTAACCGTGATTTAAATGTCATCGCTACAGGTGGTGACGGAGATGGTTTTGCAATAGGTATGGGCCATACAATCCACTCAATCCGTCGTAATATTGATATCACTTATGTTGTCATGGATAACCAAATCTATGGTTTAACAAAAGGTCAAACTTCACCACGCTCTGCTGCTGGTTTTGTTACAAAATCAACACCAGGTGGCGCAATTGAACCATCACTAAAACCGTTAGAAGTCGCTCTATCTTCAGGTGCTACATTTGTTGCACAAAGCTTCTCAACAGACTTAAAAGAGCTAACAGCGATTATCGAAGCAGGTATGAGACATAAAGGCTTCTCATTCATCAATGTATTTAGTCCATGTGTAACATATAACAAAATCAACACATATGACTGGTTCAAAGAAAACATTACAAAACTTTCAAGTATTGAAGGGTACGATTCAACAAATCGTGCTGAAGCGATGAAAACTGTAATGGAACATGAAGGTCTAGTAACAGGTATTATCTATCAAAACGAAGATGAACCTTCATATCAAGAAAAAATTATTGGCTACAATGAAGAACCACTTAACAAAGCAGACATTATGATCAAAGAAGAAGAATTAAATGAACTGATGAAAGAATTTATTTAATTTCAAGATCGTTTACATTTACTTTTCATAAAGGTAGAATCGCTCATTCCAAACGAATGAGCGATTTTTTTACTATCTATTTTTCCTCTAATATAAAATCAATCATTATGTCTAATAAAAGACATTTCAAACTCATATCTTGTAGGAATGGACTATCATTCAGTATAATAGGTAAATGGGTACTCGAACGAAAGGAGATTACCGATGAATGAAGAACAACGAGTTGCTAGTCAACAAGTAAAAACTACTGAATCTACCACTCCAAAAACAGAAAAAGACTATAGCAAATATTTTCAATCTGTCTATACAGCGCCATCTTTAAAAGATGCGAAGAAACGTGGGAAAGAAGACGTACAATACCACAAAGACTTTAAGATTGACGGAAAATTCATGGGTATGGGAACAGGTCGCAAATTTTTAATACGCACATATGGTTGCCAAATGAACGAACATGATACAGAAGTAATGGCTGGTATTTTCATTCAACTGGGATATGAGCCAACGGAAGACGTTGAGGAAGCCAACGTAATTTTGATGAATACATGTGCTATTCGCGAAAATGCAGAAAATCGTGTTTTTGGTGAACTAGGTCACTTAAAACCATTAAAACAAAAAAATCCAGATTTACTGATTGGCGTTTGTGGCTGTATGTCACAAGAAGAAGCAGTTGTTAAGAAAATATTAAAAACGTATGATCAAGTAGATATGATTTTTGGTACACATAATATTCACCGTTTACCAGAAATTTTAAATGAAGCATATCTATCAAAAGAAATGGTTGTTGAAGTATGGTCTAAAGAAGGCGACGTCATTGAAAACCTTCCCAAAGTACGTAAAGGCAATA
>DATMJF010000509.1:0-3655 GCA_035554455.1 Rummeliibacillus sp. | reverse complement strand
CCACCAGGCATTTCATGAACATAAATTTCAGAATGAGGGCTGTTCATACCGCTTTCAAAATCTTTGTAGTATTTACGGACATCTTCCCAGTAATATGAAAGCTTTTCTATGCCATCGATATTTGCACGTACATGTCGATTGCTACCTTTCATCGCATAGTACAAACTGTTTGAACTTGGTTGTGACGTTAAACCGGCCATTGACCCTAAAGCTGTATCAACGATATCAACTCCCGCTTCAGCTGCTTTTGCATATAAGTAAATGCCATTACCACTTGTATCATGAGAATGTAAGTGAATTGGTAAATCAGTTGCTTCTTTTAATTCCGAGATTAATCGATAAGCTGCTTCCGGTTTTAATAGGCCAGCCATATCCTTAATAGCCAAAATATGGGCCCCAGCTGCCTCTAAGTCCTTCGCCATATCTTTATAGTACTGCACAGTATATTTTGCTCTTGAATCATCTAGGATGTCTCCAGTATAACAAATAGCAGCTTCTGCAATCTTCCCTGCATCTCTTGTAGCGTCAATAGCTACTTCCATACCTTTGATCCAGTTTAAACTGTCGAAAATACGGAATACATCAATACCTGCATCTGCAGAATTATAAATAAATTCTTTAATCAAATTATCAGGATAGTTTTTATAACCAACTGCGTTCGCACCACGCAATAGCATTTGGAATAATACATTTGGTATTTGTTCCCGTAATTTAATCAATCGTTCCCATGGGTCTTCTTTTAAGAAACGATATGCAACGTCAAAGGTAGCCCCTCCCCACATCTCAAGTGAGAAATAGTTATCCATAATACGTGCAGTGTCTTCTGCAATTTCATGCATATCATATGAACGAACTCGTGTTGCAAGTAGTGATTGATGCGCATCACGCATAGTTGTATCCGTTAACAACAAATCATCTTGTTCACGTATCCATTTCACTAAACCTTCAGGACCTCTTTCATCCAAAATCTGTTTTGTGCCTGCTGGAATCGTTTGGAAACGTTCAATTTGTGGTTTATGTGGCTTTGGATAGATTGGCTTTTGTTTTTTCTCGATACCCGGGAAACCGTTAATCGTTACATTGCCAATATAGCTAAGTAATTTTGTACCGCGGTCA
Source organism: Rummeliibacillus sp. (assembly GCA_035554455.1). Taxonomy (GTDB): domain Bacteria; phylum Bacillota; class Bacilli; order Bacillales_A; family Planococcaceae; genus Rummeliibacillus. The sequence continues at coordinate 2,539 of DATMJF010000509.1, read as the reverse complement.
CGTGCAGGTTTAAATAAGAATAATTCAGGTGTAGAATCTATAAAACTAGTGTCAAATTCCCCATCAATAAACTTAGGGTGTTTTACGACGTTCTCTAGGAATGGAATATTCGTTTTAATTCCACGAATACGGAACTCTTGTAGATTTCGATCCATTTTCGCAGCCGCTTCTTTAAAGGTATTACCCCAAGTAGAAACTTTTACTAATAAAGAGTCATAATGTGGGGAGATAACCGCACCTTGGAATCCATTACCAGCATCCAAACGAACACCAAAACCACCGCTTGAACGATATACCATTAATTTTCCAGCATCTGGCATGAAATTGTTTTGTGGATCTTCGGTCGTCACCCGAGATTGAATAGCAAATCCAAATAACGGTATTTTAGATTGTTCTGGAATGTTAATAATATCCCCATGTAATGTATAGCCATTTGCAATATTAATTTGTGCATGGACAATATCGATACCTGTTACCATTTCTGTAATTGTGTGTTCTACTTGAACACGTGGATTTACTTCGATAAAATAAAAATCATCGCCAGCTACTAAAAATTCCACTGTACCAGCATTAATATAACCGACATTTCCCATCAATTGAACAGCTGCATTACAAATTCTCTCACGCAATTCATTCGAAATAGAATTTGATGGAGCAATTTCAACTACTTTTTGATGCCGACGTTGAATTGAACAATCTCGTTCATATAAATGAACTAAATTGCCATCTTTATCACCTAAAATTTGTACTTCTATATGTTTTGGATGAAGGATACATTTTTCAACATACACTTCATCAGAGCCAAACGCTGCCTTTGCTTCCGATTTTGCACGATCATATGCTTCTTGCGCTTCTTCTGAATTATGTACAACGCGCATACCACGACCTCCGCCACCAAGAGCAGCTTTAATCATTAATGGGTATTCATATTCTGCTCCAAAAGATAATACCTCTTCTAGAGAATCAACAGGACCATCTGTACCAGGAATAACTGGTATTCCAGCTGCAACAGCCTGCTCTCTTGCTTTTACTTTATCTCCAAACATGTCCAAGTGTTTAGAAGTTGGACCAATGAATATTATGTCTTCTTCTTCACAACGTTTTGCGAAATCTAAATTTTCTGACAAAAATCCATAGCCAGGGTGGATAGCATCTGCACCTGACTCTTTTGCGATTTGTAAAATTCCTTCAATATCTAGATATGCATCAATTGGTTTCTTGCCATCCCCAACAAGATAAGCTTCATCTGCTTTATAGCGGTGGAATGAACCGCTATCTTCCCTTGAATAAATTGCCACTGTGTGAATGTTTAATTCTGTACAAGCTCGAAAAACACGAATTGCAATTTCGCCGCGATTAGCGACTAGAATTTTATTAATCGGCATAAAGATCCCCCTAATCAACTATTCTCTTTTTTAACAATCATGGAGACATTTGCTAATATCCCCATAGCTAAAGATAACAAAATTACAGACGTTCCGCCATAACTAATAAAAGGAAGTGGTACACCTGTTAATGGAATAAGGCCACTTAATCCGCCTACATTGACGAAAGTTTGAAGACCAATCCAACTTCCAATACCTGCAGCAATCATGCGTGCCATCGGATCTTTTGCTTTAATCGCAATACGCATTGATTTAAAAACGATGTATCCTAATCCAAATAATACGATTGCAATCCCGAATGTTCCTAACTCTTCTGAAATAATTGCTAAGATAAAGTCCGTTTGTGGCTCAGGTAAATAACCCATTTTTTGTACAGATTGTCCCAATCCTAATCCTTTAACGCCACCTGATCCAATTGCATAATAGCCATTTACAATTTGATAACCAAATGCATCGGCATCTTTAAATGGGTCAAGATATGCCTTTAATCGGCCCATTCGACGTTCAGTAAAGAAAGAATCTTTGAAAATAAATAGACCGATTAACCCTATTACTGCTAAACCTATTAACCAACCAATAATTTTACTAAAAGTAGAGAATTTCATACCACTAGCTGCCATAACTGATAATGCTATCATCGTAATTAAACCAATTGCCCCCAAATCAGGCTCTAATCCTATGAATAGAATAGCCGTACCAAAAACCAATAACGGTGGCATAATTGACTCATTAATAACATCTAATTTTCCAGTTTCTCTTTTCTTCGCAAAAAAAGCTGAAAAGTAAAGTATAATTCCTAGTTTAGTAAGTTCAGAAGGTTGTAACTTTGCAAATCCAAAGTTAAGCCAGCTCTTTGCACCTGAATTATCTGGACTATAGCCAAATAAAAATACGGACATCAACAAAGAAAGCATGGTAGCAATAATCAACATCATCATATTTCTATCCTTATAGCGCTTATAAGGTATTATAAAACCTATAAAAAAGGCTACAGCTGCAAGCGATAAATTCATCAGTTGTTTTTTATAAAAATAATCTGGCGTTGTTTGTAATGTATTGACAGCCCAGAACATACTTGAACTATAAATCATCACTAATCCAAACAAGCATAATAAAACATATGTAAAAAACAAAGGGTAGTCAAAATACTTAGC
>DATMJF010000508.1:0-20640 GCA_035554455.1 Rummeliibacillus sp. | reverse complement strand
TTATCTTTTATAGCAAATAAAATCGTGTTATATAAAACGAACCTAGAGAAAACACCAAAATATGAACCAATTGAAACCTTTACTTTAGTAGTTGATTAAGTCTATAGATTTACCCAGATAGGTGTAAAAAAGAAGCACAGTTCAAAATTGACTGTGCTTCTATTAATAGATAAAAGTTTGATTTCTTCTAAGCTTGTATTGATTTTTTCCTAAATAACCAAATACAAATTTCAATCAGTGCTATCAAAAGTAATGATATACCGAATAATGGCATAACAATTCCAAGTACAACCATTATGATACCAAATCCTACAGAAATGCCTTTTGACGTTTTAGGTGGAGCTGAAAATTCCCCTTTCTTTTTACGGGAAAACCAAGTTTTGACCCCCAAGAAAATAACGCAGATAAAGGCAAGACATACGAGTAGGTTGATGATTTTATTTGGCCACCCAAATAAGTGACCTTCATGTAATGGAATACCCCATGTAAACCATTTTCCTAATATACCGTATTCATCGTAACCTACTTTAGAAATTAGTTTACCGCTATATTGATCAAAATAAGTTGTGATCTCATCGTATGGACTAACATCTAGTCCTGTTACACCTGTGTTACTTCCTTTAGCAACTGTATAAACACCATCTTCACTTGAAGGATAAATAATAGAATATGGTTTAGAAATTTTCGCAGCGTCTACTTTCGTCATCAACTGTTGAACGCTTATCATATTGCTGTTAGTCATATCCATACCAGGCATACTCATACCACCATGATGTGCATGTCCGCCTTCTTTAGAAGAAGGGGCCACATTTTTACGAGTAGCCCATGGAATTTCACTCATATCAGAAGTAGGTGGGGTTTGTTGTAATTTAGGCATACCAATAGATGGGTGCTCTTGCGCCGCTGTATAAATGAAATTCCCCATAAATGCCGACCAAGGTAGACCTGTAAAAATTATAACAATCATTGGAATAGTAATAATTGTTCCAACAAGGGCATGCCATTTCTTATTTTTTTGATGTTGGGAAGCATTTTGTTTCTTCTTTAATGCTTTTCCTTTAAAAGTCATGTAAACCCCTGATAATAGTAGGAATATAGCCCAACAAGCAGCTAATTCTACTAGATAATTGACAACTGTTCCTCCAACAAATAAAGAACTATGAAGATTTCTCATGACGTTAGAAAATGTATATTTTGCATTTTGGCTTCCTACAATTTGATAATTGTCATCCAAAAATACATATTTTTCATCACCATTTTTGTTATCCATTGTTAAGCGTGTGTTATATGGATCTTTAAGTACAATAACTTTCGATACTGAATAGCCATTAAATTGCTCTTTGGCTTTTTCTATTCCTTCATCAATCGTTAATTTTTCGGTATGTACACTTTTCCCAAAGAAATAATCATCATACGCTTTATTTTCTACATTTGTGTAGAACAAATAGCCAATACCGCTAAGTGTTAAAGTGAGTAATAATGGCGTGATAAATAATGCAGCATAAAAATGCCATCGCCAAAAGCGATTGTAGAGTCCCTTTTTCACTTTCTTCCTCCCAATATTCAAAGATTTTAAACAACTTTATTATTCTATAAAATAGCTGTGAAGTTTGAATGAAATTATAAAAAATAACTTTAGATTTAAGAGGGATATTATATAAAAAATTGCGATTATTGGTGGAGACCCAATAGGGTTAATGGCTGCAATCGAACATTCTTAAGTTTTAAGTGTATTGACTATATTTTAAATAGAAGGTGAAGGACTTAACGAACTTCCTTTAAGCCCTTTCCTTCATGAATCATTTGAATACCTTCTTCACAAAACCCGTAAGAACGCCAGGAACAAGTTTCACAGACTGTTTGAATATCTGTGGGAAGGACATGTTTTTGAATACGGGATTCAATGTCCTCCCATTTCAAAATTTGTCCAATTTTTAAACCGATTTTCTCTAGAATTACGGCATCCCTTTGATAGATATTGGTATCTTGGCAATGATATTCACCAGAGTTTGGATATTTTTCGCATAATTGATCAGGTCCATTTACAAGCTGAACCAACGTTTTTGGATTTTTTCTCAAGGTATGATGTAAACGAGTCATATTTTCAACATATTCTTTGGAATACCCCATTCCCCGATAGCCTAGAAGACAAAAAATATGATGACCTCTTAAACGATACATAGTGCTCCCCCTAGCTGTATAAGACTTATAAGTTAACTGAATCAATTAATTAGTTAACCTATTATTAATAATACCATACAGAAAAAGTGAAAAGTGACAGTCCCTCAAACAATCATGAAAGTTCCAAAAGGGTTAAGACATGAAGTGAGTAGTATTATTTTATTCTCGAAACTTATAATTTTTTTATTTGCGTTATACCAAAAAAGCCCTTATTAAAAGGCTTTTTTAGTTCAATTCCAAGTGAAAAAAACGTTTCGTATTTTCAGCAGAATATCTTGTTACTTCTTCAACGGAAAAGTCCATATATTTCGCAATTTCACTTACTATATGAGGTAGGAAAGCGGGTTCGTTTCGTCCGTGTTTTGGTTTGGGACTTAAATTTCGTGGTGTTAGGTAAGGGGCATCTGTTTCGATCATTAATCGATCAAGTGGAATATATTGTACGGCTTCTTGTAATTCCGTGCCTCGTCTCTCGTCACAAATCCATCCTGTAATGCCGATATGAAAACCCATGGATACTAATTCTTTTACTTCGGTTTTATTTCCTGTAAAACAATGAACAACGGATTTCTCTATCTGATCCTGATGATTTTTCATGATATCAACAAATCGCTCTTGGGCATCTCTTAAGTGCAAAAAGAGGGGCATGTCCATTTCTTTTGCCAAATCTAATTGTGCTTCAAAACATTCTTCCTGTATTTTTTGAGGAGAGTACATCCGATTAAAATCTAATCCACATTCTCCGATGGCTACAACTTCTTTCTGTTTAGCTAATTGTCGTAATTCATGGATGGAACCTTGATGAAATTTGCTAGCATCATGAGGATGAATCCCTGCCGTTGAAAAAAGAATTTGGGGATATTGTTGGGCAATTTTGAGGCTCTCCTTACTTCCTTCTACACTTGAACCTGTGAGAATCATTTGACCAACACCGTTTTGAATGGCTCTTTCAACGACCTCCGCTCGATCTTTTGCAAATTGTTTTTCTGTCAAATTAAGACCAATATCTATTAATGAATGCATTCAATTTCCTCCTAAAAGCTACACTTACATTCTGATGATGTATATGTCTATATTAGTGAATTAAATTGTGTGTGTATACTAATGTTGACTTATTAGAACGAACTATTAAGTATACTGCGGAGTAGAAAATGCCCTTTGTTATTTTCATAGGAAGTTAAATAGAGGAATATTTTGCTTCTTTAAATTATCGACAAGTTCTTGAGCACGGATTTTCGGGAAACCTGCAATATTATAAATAAACTTTTCTGGATATAATGCAGATAATTGTCCACCCAGCTTGAGTAGGGCTAATCCCAGCAGGAGTTGGGTACATTTTGATATTGTATAAATTAGTGAATTAGGTTGTATGTAGATACTAATCATGACTTTTACCAATAAAAGATTCAATCAAGACAAATAAGCGCATTCCTTGTAAAGAAGAAAATTAGTTGGTATGTTTATTTAGTTGTGAAGGTTAGTGTTGGTTTTTAAAAGGATCATAAAATACAAATAGGGGGCTATTAAATGGAAAACAACGATATATTAATTAGACTAAGATATGCGCTAGATATTAAAAATCAAGATATGGTAGAGATTTTTAAACTTGGTGGTGTAGAAGTAACAAAAGATAAGGTACTTAAGATCCTTACAAAATCAAAAGATGAGTACGATGATGAAGTGGATGTTGAGGAATCTGAAGACCAGATTAAATGTAATGATAAGATGTTAGAGTCCTTTTTAAATGGCTTCATTACTTTTAAAAGAGGACCGCAACAATCAAAACCTGGACAACCTAAAAGTCAGGAACCGTCTGGATATAGAAAAGACCATGTAAATAATATGCTTCTTAAGAAATTAAAAGTAGCACTTCAATTAAAAACGGAAGATATGCTAGATATTCTTGATGATGGTGGTATAGCAGTATCAAAAGGTGAATTAGGTGCTATCCTAAGAAAAGCAGACCATCGAAATTATAAAGAGTGTGGCGATAATTTTGCGCGTAAGTTTTTAAAAGGACTAACTGTGAGCTATAGAGATTAGGAAGTAACAAATCAATGTATTTAAAAAAGCCTCTTTCTTAGGAAAGGGCTTTTTTGCATTTTATGGATTATACTTATTGCATTAAATACGACACATAAGAATAGGAAGGAACTACTGATGGAAATTGGTGTAACGACATTTGTAGAAACAACGCCAGATGTACAAAATGGTAAAGTGGTGAGTCACGCTGAACGGATACGTGAGGTTGTTGAGGAAATTGTGTTAGCGGATCAGGTAGGATTGGATGTTTTTGGTGTGGGTGAGCATCATCGAGAAGACTTTGCGTGTTCTGCACCAGCCGTCCTGCTTGCAGCGGCTGCATCACAGACAAAAAATATAAGACTTACTAGCGCAGTTTCAGTATTATCCTCTGATGATCCAGTACGTGTATACCAAGAGTTTTCAACGCTTGATGCGATTTCAAATGGGCGTGCAGAAATCATGGCAGGCCGAGGTTCGTTTATTGAGTCATTTCCTCTATTTGGATATGACTTACAAGATTATGATGAATTATTCGATGAGAAATTAGATTTATTACTGAAAATTAGAGAATCTGAAAAAGTGACATGGAGCGGCAAACATCGCCCATCCATTAACAATCGAGGCGTTTATCCTCGCGCTGTTCAAAATCCTTTGCCGGTCTGGATTGCTAGTGGTGGAACACCAAAATCAGCCATTCGTGCAGGGATTCTTGGATTGCCACTCGTTTTAGCGATTATTGGTGGAAGTCCACTACAGTTTGAGCCAGTAGTGGAATTGTATAAGCGAGCAGCGAAACAAGCAGGGCATGACGTTTCGAAATTAAAAATCGCTTCGCATTCTCATGGTTTTGTTGCCGAAACCTCAGCTAGTGCAAAAGAAAAATTTTACCCACCAACAGCTCATGTGATGAATGTTTTAGCAAAAGAACGTGGTTGGGGACCGTATACGCGAAAAACCTTCGATGAAGCAAGTGGTTTAGAAGGTGCTTTATATGTAGGGGACGCCGCAACAGTAGCAGAAAAGATCATTTTCCTTCGTAAAAACGTTGGCATCACACGTTTCATGCTTCACGTACCAGTCGGTTCAATGCCACATGAAGATGTGTTAAGAGCGATTGAGCTATTAGGATCAGAAGTCGCACCAATCGTAAAAGCTGAAATTGATCGATGGGAAGTGGAAACGGAAGAGACAGTGTAATTTAGTACTTACCAAGCAATAAAAAAGAAAGGACTTCCATCTAATATTGGAGGTCCTTATCTTTTGATGGAGACTTTTTAATTTGAGGTCAGGCTAGTGAACATAGAATTTTTGTTAAGTGATATTCGCATTGTTAAGTAAAGAGAAGATCCTAATTTTTTTATAAAGATACCTAATCCTTTTGTAATTAAAGATCTTTTTAATACAAAAATCAGTCCTTTTCCTCAGCTTGTGCAATTGCCTTAGTTTGTTGAATTGTACCACGTGGATGGTTGGGTGGTGCATAAATGGAATACAATTTAATCGGTTTATTACCCGTATTGATTAAATCGTGCCATGTACCAGCAGGTACGAAGATCGCAAAACCATCCTTAACTCTTCTTTGGTAATATAAATTATTTTTACTATTCCCCATTTTCATAATACCTTGACCCTCTTCAATACGTAAGAATTGATCCAGATGAGGGTGAACCTCCAAACCTATGTCATCTCCAACATCGATACTCATTAAAGTAAGTTGTAAATTATTCCCCGTCCATAAAGCGGTACGATAGGAATTATTTTGCTTAGTAGCTTTCTCAATATTAACTACAAAGGGCTTTGGACCATAATCCTTTAATACAATTGAACCATCATCGTTTTTGAATTGCGAAAAATTAAATCTTGATTCATAATTCATATCTTGTGTAGCAAACTGTCCTGAAAATTGCGGATGATACGGTGTAGTAAAGTACGGATATGGGGACATCAAACCATAATCATTGTACATATTACTGCCGTGTTGCATTGTTTGGGAAACGCAATACGGACATGAACACGAATTATACATATGTTTCATTCCTTTGCTTAGGCTTCTTCCAACATTGTATTCTCTGATTTAAAAATTGTGATTCATTTCCTTATTCAACTAACGAAACAGGGTAGTTCAAAAAAACACTTAATAAAGAAGTAGGAAACGATTGTTTCCCAAAGTTTTCAACGTTATTAGCTGGTGTTTTCTTTAATCGTTAAGAATAATAAAAATCCAATACCTGTGTGTACAATTCTATTAATGTAAATAGAATGTAAATGTCTTTACAAAGAAAATAGCGAAAAGCATTGGGGCTTACTAGCGTTTTTTGTAAAAGTAAAAAATAACATTTACATTTTAATAAATACATTTACTTTAAATTAATATTGTATACACAGTAGGATAACAATTGACCTTTATTATTAAGTTGTAAGTTGAAGCAAAGAGAAAAAAGTTGGACTTGATAAAGGGAGGAAAAGAAAGTGAAATTTTCAGGTTTAAAAGTATCAATGGTAGGTTTAATTTTAGCAGGTGTTTTAGCTGGTTGTGGTAATGCTCAAACTAATGATGCTAATAGTACTAGCGGTGATAATACAAAAACAGAAAAAACAGCAGAATTGTCTGGATCAGTTACAGCTGCTGGATCAACTGCACTTCAACCTCTAGCTGAAGAAGCTGCAAATGAAATTCAAGGCACTAACCCAAATCTTACAGTTACTGTACAAGGTGGAGGAAGTGGAACTGGTGTAAACCAAGTAGCTTCTGGTGCTGTTAATATTGGTAACTCTGATGTTCCTTCAGCAGATAAATTAGAAGATAAATCTATGGCGGACAAGCTTGTTGATACAAAAGTAGCAGGTATTGCTTTTGCCATGGTAGTAAATAAAGATGTTAAAGTTGACTCTTTAACTGAAGCACAAATTCAAGACATCTTCTCAGGGAAAATTAAAAACTGGAAAGAAGTTGGCGGAAACGATGAAAAAATCAACATCATTAATCGTCCAGCATCTTCTGGTACACGTGCAACATTCGAATCAATTTTCATGAAAGATGCTAAAATCGATGATAGTCTTGGAACAGCACAAGATTCAAATGGCGCTGTTGAACAATCAGTTAACTCAACACCAGGTTCTATTAGCTACCTTGCTATGTCTTATCTAGTAGGCGATAAAAAAGATGCTTTAAAAGCATTAAAAATTAACGATGTAGAACCAACTAGTGAAAATATCGCAGCAAAAAAATATCCATTCTGGGCATATGAATATATGATTACAAATGGTGAACCTAAAGATGCTGTAAAAGGATTTATCGACTTTGTATCTGGTCCTGATTTTGCTGACACAGTTAAGAAAATGGGTTACATCCCAATGTCTGAATTAAAATAATTAGTATCAGATAAAAAAATATTGAATTAAAAGAAGAGGCTGGCTACTGGCCAGCCTTTTCCTATTGTAAGGTGGTAATAAGGTGAAGGGGCAGAAATCTAGAAATTATTTTGTAAGTGAGTATATTGGTAAAACACTGGTAACAATTTGTGGGCTTCTAATTGTTATTGCAACGCTCTCGATCATTGCTTTCATTTGTGGTAAGGGACTTCAATCCTTCTTACATGGTGAAATTTCATTTTGGGAAATGATTTCATCCACAAATTGGAGCCCAAATGATCCAGATCATAAATCGTACGGTGCATTGATTTTTATCGTAGGTTCTACTCTAGTGTCATTTGGTGCAGCAATAATTAGTACGCCAATTGCAATAGGGATTGCTGTATTCAATAATTATATTTCTCCAAAGTTTGGAGCTACTTTTGTAAAACCTGTTCTTGAATTATTTTTAGGAATTCCCTCAGTTGTATATGGATTTTTGGGTGTTACAATCCTTGTCCCACTTTTACGGAATCAAATGGGCGGAGTAGGCTTTAGTTTACTAGCAGGGATTATCGTACTAAGTGTAATGATTCTACCTACAATTGCTAGTATTTCTGATGACGCCATTAAAGGAGTCTCATTTGACTTTTTGGAAGCTTCTTATGGGCTAGGATCTACTCGTTGGCAAGCAATTAGACGTATTATCATTCCTGCGGCAAAAAATGGAATTTTAACTGCTGTAGTATTAGGATTAGCTAGAGCATTTGGTGAAGCGTTGGCGGTCCAAATGGTTATAGGTAACACAGTCAAATTACCGGACAGCTTGTACAGTCCAACCTCCACTTTAACAGGTATTCTCACTATGGATATGTCTAATACCTTAAATGGTACCGCGTGGAATGATGCTTTATGGAGCTTAGCAATGATCCTATTGATTATTTCATTCTTATTTATTTTAATCATTAGAATGATTGGTAAGAGGGGTATGCAAAATGAACAATAAAATTAAGAATAACAATCAAGCACGAATAATAAACAATATCTGGACAGCTATCTTTTATGGAATAGCTATTTTAGTCATTGCGCTATTAGTATTTATAGCTGAAAAGATTATCACCATGGGTTGGGGATTTTGGGATCCTGATTTCCTTTTTGGACGCCCAAGTAACACAATGGCTGGCGGCGGTATTGGACCACAGTTATTCAATTCCTTCTATATGCTAATCATTGCCTTAATCATATCTTTCCCATTAGGACTAGGAGCGGGGATATATTTAGCTGAATATGCTAAAAAAGGAAAATTCATTTCTTTTGTTCGACTTTGTATTGAAACAATGGCATCACTACCATCTATTGTCGTGGGTCTTTTTGGTTTGCTAGTCTTTGTAACAGTTGCAAAATGGGGATATACATTAATCGGTGGTGCGTTAGTTCTCACAATTTTAAATCTTCCAAACTTAACAAGAATATGTGAAATGGCTATTAGTTCAGTTCCAGCAAGCGTGAAAGAAGCAAGTCTTGGATTGGGCGCAACTAAATGGCAAACGATCATAAGAGTATCGATTCCATCTGCAATTCAAGAGATTATTACCGGTGTCATTTTAACTGCCGGTAGAATATTTGGTGAAGCAGCAGCACTTATTTACACTGCTGGCTTAACAACACCAACACTTAATACTGCGGCTGATCTTAATAGCCCTGTTAATCCTTTTAATATATTTAGACCTGCTGAAACTCTGGCAGTGCACATTTGGAAATTAAATTCTGAAGGTATTGTTCCTGATGCTCGTGAAATCGCAACAAAATCAGCAGCAATACTAATTATTATGGTTTTCGTATTTAATATATCAGCACGTTTAATTGCCAAAGCTTTAGATAAACACTTTAAAGGTTCTGTAGGTGGAAAACAGAAAAAAGTAAAAAGTAAGCCAAAGGTAAGCTAATAAATTGATTTGACCAGATGATGTAACCTAAAACACACTTTACTAGACTGCTGTACTCCCGAATTCTTCGGTTGTAAAGTAGTCTAATTTTTAAATATACATTAAATGTTGGTATTCCTATTGGGGAAATTAATCTTTCAAATCATATAGGCAAGCAATTACTTTTACAACATGAATCTAAATTATCTTTCTTTATGTAATTTTAATGATTAATAGATAACATCTTAACATTTATAAGGTTAAATTAGATTAACAATGGATATTTAATAATGAAATGATTTATTAAAAGAAATGAAATCGACTAATAAAAGAGGGAATTGAATCCATGTTAAGAATACATAAATTAAGCTTTCGAACAATGTTGATGGTTCCAATTATTTTAATTATTATTTTATCCTCTGTCATTATTGCATACGTAAGTTATGATAAAAATAAGAAAGTGATCATTCATTCAGTTGAGCAACAAATGCTTTCTTCTGCCGAGGTTATTAATCAAAAAATCACAATGTTAAAATCTACGGCTACCAAAGAACAGTTTGATCATAAATTTTCCTATGCATTAACTCAAAATAGAAATAGCTTTAAGTCTTCAGAATTAACACCCATGCAATTTAAAATAACAAAGGAAGGAAAGGCTGAGCCATTTAATGAATTTAAGAGTGATCTTCCAAAGATTCCCGATGGCTTCATCAAAAAACTTTACCAACAAAAGAATGGAATAGTACATAATAACGGGGTAACTTACGCTCTGGCTTTTCAAATGGAACTAGATGAATCGGTATATGTAATTGCATTAAACGACGAAGAGTATTTAAAACCTGTATACAATTATCGGGATTTATTGGTTGGTATTACTCTCCTTACTGTCCTTATAGCAAGCATAATAGGATTTATTATGATTAGTAAAGTGACCAAACCAGTTCTTTCTTTAAAAAAATTAATGGATAAAGTTTCTGAAGGTGATTTTCAAACAAGAATACAAATGGGGCAATCCAGTAAGGAGATCTATTCATTATCTGTTGGTTTTAACCAGATGGTAGATCGTCTTCAATCTTTAATGACTCATTTAGAATTGAGTGCGAAACAGGTAACTCAATCATCTGACAGACTAAAAATAACATCTTCAGAATCTAGGCAGGCTATAGAACAAATATCATTGGCAATTGAAGAAGTAGCAGGTGGAACAGAAGTGCAAGTAGAATCTGCTACACTAGCTTCAAGACAGGTTTCTGATATATCAATTGAAATGAATCATGCAGGCCTAAGCATTCATAGTGTCGAAAATTCAGTAACTAAGGCTCTGGAAATAGCAAATTCAGGAAATAAATTAGTTAATAATACAGTTGAACAAATATCTCTAGTTGAAAAAACTGTTGAAAACACAGCTGAAATGCTAGAATCACTACAGTTAAAGTCAAAGGATATCGATCAAATTCTAAATTTAATAAGTGAAATATCCACCCTAACCAATCTTCTATCATTAAATGCAACGATTGAAGCGGCACGTGCAGGTGAACATGGAAAGGGATTCGCTGTTGTTGCACAAGAGGTTAGAAAACTATCAGATCAATCAGAACAAGCTGTCATGCAAATAAAAGAAATAACCGATAAGATAAGAAAAGAAACAGATGAAGTTGCTCTATCCATGAATCATGGATTAAAGGTATTAAAAGAAGGAATTATTATGGTAAATCAAACAGAAGAATCATTCGGTGATATTGTAAAAGCTGTTAGAAATTCCACACATGAAACAAAGGACGTTTCTTCTATAGTAGATGACGTTAGTATAAAAACTAAAAATATGGTTAATCGTATGGAGGAAATATCTTCAATTTCGGGACAATTCGCTGGAACAATGCAACATGTTTCAGCTGTTACAGAGGAACAACAAGCTTCTATGGATAATGTTTCAGATGAGGCTCTTGCTTTAAATAAATTAGCGAAGGAATTGGAAAATATCCTAAGTAATTTTAAAGTATAATTTAATTGTGTCGACTAATCGTTCGCACAGTGGTTAAAACTCTATATGATGCCCACCCAGTCTAAGGACTGGGTTCTTTATGTTTGCTGAAAGAAGAGGTAAGCGAAAATTCCCCGTGCAGTAATAATATAAGCACGGGGAATGAGCAATTTTTTATATAGAAATGTATAGATCGAGTAGATGATTCAATAAAATTTTTTCCCGCATTAACGGGCAGTAATACCCCCACCTCAAGATTGAGAGAGAAGCGAAGAAGATAGGTAGGGGATACCTGCCCGTAAAAGCCCGATTGGTTCGGTCCAACAGGATGTTGGACACTCAGTTGTTGCCACAGGACGTGGCGAAATTAAACTGAGTTCTTTTTTAGTGGGGGATGAAGAAAACCCCCACTGAGGGAAGTTTCACTTTATGAAATAACTTCTTCTTTTACATTCACTACTTGCAATACTTCTTGTAATGCATTTGTTTCTTGAACGTTTAATGGAATAATAGGTAAGCGAACTCCGCCTACAGGAATACCTTTAAGATTTAAGGCTGCTTTGACAGGTGATGGGTTTGGTGCAGCAAATAGTCCATTGAAAATTGGAAGTAATCGACGATGATCTTGAGCAGCTTCTTGCGTGTTGCCATTTTTGAACTTGGCAATCATCGCTTGCATCTCGTTCCCAATAATGTGAGATGCAACGGAGATTACTCCAGTAGCACCAATTGATAATGCAGGTAATGTTAAACTATCTTCACCAGTGTATACTGAAAAATTCTCAGGCGTTTGGCTAATCGTTTTAGCCATTGCATCTAAATTACCGCTTGCATCTTTAATAGCAGCGATATTCGGAATTTGTGCAAGACGAACGACTGTTTCTACAGACATATTGATTACGCTTCGACCTGGTATATTGTAAAGCACAATTGGAAGTGTTGTTGCTTCAGCAATTGTTTTAAAGTGTTGATATAGTCCTTCTTGTGATGGTTTGTTATAGTATGGAACGACAAGCATAATACCATCGACGCCCGTATCCTCTGCAAGTTTTGTTAAATTGACAGAAGCTCTTGTATTATTAGATCCAGTACCTGCAACAACAGGAACTCTTCCATCCACAACTTCTACTACAAATTTAAATAATTCTACTTTTTCTTCTGTTGCTAACGTAGGGGATTCTCCAGTTGTACCAGCTACTACGATACCGTCTGTTCCATTAGCAATTAAATAATTAATTAAGTTCTTTGTAGCTGAAAAATCGATTTCTCCATTCTGATCAAATGGTGTCACCATAGCAGTTAAAATTTGTCCAAAATTCATTACTTCTCCACATCCTTAATTATTTTATATAAATAAAATAGAGGGAGAAGGGCAATTAGTAAGATAACGCAAAAAAGCAACAACGAGGCTACGTTGTTGCAGTAGAAACAGTATCATTTCTGTGCGTATGATAGCCCTCCATATAGTTTCCTACATGACAGTTCTGTATTTATTCAATAACAGAACCAGCTTCGAGAAAATGAGATTCTCTCCACTTCGGCAAATCCCCCTTTTCACAATCATCAACGGACCTCATTATCCTCTAATTGTGTACTGATGGTTTTTGCTCCTCTATCCTTACTTCAAAGAAATATTGAAATAAGTGAATATTTAATTAATGGAATAATACCATTTTTTTTATAGGATTGCAATGACTTAAGTAAAAGTTTTGAGGGAAATGGATAATAATTGATTAAATAACGAATTATAGGGTACACATCATATATAATTTACATAGGAATATTTAAAAAGGAGGATGTCTGAATGATGAAGTTGGTGGATAACTTAGCCGATGCTATATATGATTCTATTAAATGTTTATTAAGGAGTTTCGCTTATTTAATGACTGGTTTTATTTTAGTTAGTATTCCAATTTATATATTTGTTTGGTTAATGAAATTTTTTACATGACTTATTAGAGGTTTAAATTATGAAGGCTTGTATTGATCTATTTTTTCATCATGTGTATTTTAATAGGATCTTTCTAGGAGGCATAAAATGACAAGAGGCGAAAATGAAGACGAATTATGGGACATATATGATAAAAATCGAAAACTAACTGGTAGAGTACATAGAAGAGGGGACAAATTGGCAGAAGGAGATTATCATCTGGTGGTTCATGTCTGTATTTTCAATAGCAAAAATCAGCTCTTGCTTCAGCAGAGACAGCCATGGAAAAAAGGGTGGCCAAATATGTGGGACCTAACTGTTGGAGGTTCTGCAGTAGCTGGGGATAGCAGTGTTACAGCAGCAGAAAGAGAAGTAAAAGAAGAAATTGGGCTAGATATTGATTTAAAAAATGAAAGACCACGATTTACGATCAATTTCCCGCATGGATTTGATGATTATTACTTGATCACCAAAGATGTGGATGTAGAGAAATTACATTTACAGGAAGATGAAGTGCAAGCTGTTAAATGGGTAGATAAAAAGGCATTATTGCAAATGGTGGAGAATGGTGAGATGATTCCTTATTATTTTCTGAATTCTAATTTTGAGTTGAAAGATTTCTGGGGCTGCTGGAATCCTTCAGCAAAGAGTTTTACCCTGAAACGATAGAGAAAATTCTATAAAGACTATAAGAAGAAAAAGTTTCCTTTATAATAGAAGTAATTCTAGGTATATCATGAAAGGAAGATGTATATGACAATCACGTACGGAGTTATTTCTGAAGATAAAATTAGTTGCATCAAAGATTTATGCAATGAATTAATGGCATATCAACAGTCTAAAGCTACTGTTCACCCTGAGTTGTTTGCCGACATGAACTTTGAAACGAGAATGATCCCTTCCGTCAAGAGTGCTAAGAATAACTACATTATTATAGCCAAAGATGGTAATGCAATTGTTGGGTATGCATATAGTAATATTTCACCGAAGGAAACGTATTCCAATGATTTTGCCACTTTAAAATGTGATGCTTTCTTTGACTTTGAATCAGTAAAAAATGATCATGTAGGCAGTCTTTCACAATTTTACATAAAAGATGGTTATCGTAATTTGGGCATAGGGTCTGTTTTGTTCAATAAGTCTATGGATTGGTTAAATATATTTGAGGATATAAGTGATTTGTTTATTTTTGTATCAGAAGGAAATGATCAGGCTTTAAAATTTTATCAAAGAAAAGGCTTTAATATCAGTCATCAGATTCTGGATGGTTTTATTACAGTGCTAAGAAATGTTTAACCAGTGATTAGCTACCATTTTTATAAAACAGCTGCAATAGCCAAAATGTTGTAGTTGTTTTTTCTTTTTTAAATTACATTTTATGGATATATATAGATATAAAATAAATGATTTACAATAAGTGTTTATTCTTATATACCACAGTACCATGTGACCTTGCGATTTATTTTTAAATTATGGTATTATAAATTGCTCCAACTATTTTTAGGAGTCGTTTCTACATATACTGTTCATTTTTATTTAAGACAACTAGAAGTCGGTTTCCAGTTCAGAATTGAACGTTTTAAGATCGCTATATTGATATTCTTTTATAGAAGAAATATGATGATTGTTGGGAATAGAAATGAATTTAAAAGAATAGAAATGAGTTAAAAGGGAGGTTTATGAATTTTGGAGAATAAAAATAATTATGTTCCATCAAAGTTTAACGCCTTATCTAAAACGGATGATGGCGGCGTCATTTTATACAATAGTTATACAGGTGCCATTGTTGATTTTTCAGAAGAAGAAAAAGCAGAAGTCATGGGTTCTTTAAAAAGAACGGGGGCAGATGCATTAGATAGTGATGTAAAAAAAGCGTTATTTGATAATGGTTTTATCGTTCCTGGAAATGTAGATGAGAAGAAAAGAGCAGAGTACCTGCACCAATCTATGCACCGTACAGATATGTTGCACCTTATTCTTATGACAACAGAACAATGTAATTTCCGTTGTACGTATTGCTATGAAACGTTTGCACGTGGCAAAATGACGGACGAAACAAAAAGCGGTGTAAAAGCATTAGTAAAAGAACGAGCTACTTCTCTAAATAATTTACATATTAGCTGGTTCGGTGGTGAACCACTACTTGAATTAGGAATTATCGAAGAATTATCCAATTCATTTATGGCAGAAGCAAAAGAAAATAAAATCGATTATTCAGCTGACATCGTAACAAATGGATTCTTCTTAACAAGAGAAGTTTTAGAAAAATTATTATCTTGGGAAGTACGTCAATATATGGTGACAATTGACGGTGTGCAAGCAGTACATGACAGTCGTAGACATATGGCAGGCGGTCAAGGAACATTTGAACGAATTATCGAAAATCTAAAAGCTGTTAAAGAAAGTACTGGTCAGTTCGATATGACGATTCGTGTCAACTTCGATGAAGACAATTTAGAAGAAACTGGCGAATTGATTGAGTTCTTAAAAGAACACTTTGCTGATGATAAACGCTTTGGTGTATTCTTCCGTCCTGTAGGTAGATGGGGTGGTGAACATAATGATGAAATCCCTACATGTACCCACATTACAGCCAATAAAAAAATCTGGGAATTTACAGAGACAGCTATGGATAAAGGAATTAGCATGAGTAATATGGTCACTGGTTCTATGATGCCAACTGCATCCGTATGCTATGCAGCTAAACCTAATGCTATGGTAATTGGCTCAAATGGTCAGTTATACAAATGTACAACTGTTTTAGATGAAGAAGTAAATAAAGTTGGCCATATCAATGCTGATGGTACAATGGATCTCGATTATGATAAGATCGCCTCTTGGGTAATGTCTGGAGAAGAAACAGACTCTGTTTGCCAATCATGCTTCTACCGACCAGCATGCCAAGGAAATCACTGCCCATGGTATCGCGTGGTATCTGGTGAAAGACCTTGTCCATCTGAAAAGAAAAATATTAAAAAAGTTTTAAATCTTGTTTGGAGAAATAGTTTACAAACTGTTCAATAAGATTTATGAAAGTAGTAAAATACTTTTATGAACAATCGTATTCTCGAAGAATAAATCGACCTTTTCATTGTGAACAAAAAGAAAGGGGGTGAGATGAATGCGCGTTCTTAGTCCTGCAGCATCTCCAGTTCAAAAAGTAAAATCTGGAAGAATCATGAAATCTGTACCTGGTAACTTAAAATAGTTAATGGTGACAGCAATAAAGTCCCTAGTCTTCATTTCTGAAGATCAGGGACTTTATGTTTTTTATAATGAATTAATCTTCTTCATAAACAACAAGCTTTCGATTGGCTAATGCTGTTCCACCATGAAAACGGGAATGAAGGGATAATAAGCTCTCTAATGTAGATATTTTTTCTGCAGTAATCTTCTCCCCAGACATGATTAGAGGAATTCCTGGGGGATAGGGAATAACCATTTCACCAGAAATCTTACCTATTGCTTCACAAAAAGGAACTTGCTTTACCTCTGCTTGTTTCATTTTAGAGTATGGTAAAGATAAGGTTGTAATTTTTTCTGTTTCTACCCATTTACAATTAGATTCGTTATTATTTTGCTTATTCCATTTATCCTTAACTGCAGAGTGGATCAAAGTAGCTGTCTTATCAAATGGATAGGAATCTCCTTTTTTTAATAAAGGTAATACGAATAAAACATTTTGAGGATCTGCTAATTCGGAATAGATGCCTTTTTCCTCAAGCAGTGCCTGAAGCTCATAGCCACTTAAACCACATTTAGAGCGGATACTGATCTTTAAAGGATCTATCCATACATCTTCTGGGGGCTCCAATACTTCGATTTCTGAAATAGAGGATAGACAAACTTTAAAATGAGAAAGTTCTTTTATAAGTGCAACTTGATCGTCTTGCGAGTAAGAAGCCAAATAATCTCGAGCTATATCAAGCGAACCCATTATTGGATAGGAAGGGCTGCTTGATTGAAGCATTTGTAAGTAAAATTTAACCCGATTCACATCCACCAAGAAACTGTTAACATGCAAGTAAGAGCCCATCGTCATGGCAGGCAAGGTTTTATGAGCAGAGTGAACGACTACATCTGCGCCCATATCAAGTGAACTCTTAGGAAAGGGTGAACCTAACGTAAAATGTGCACCGTGCGCTTCATCAACAAGAACGGGTATTTTCTTTTCATGCGCTATTGCGATTACATCTGTTAAATCCTGAGCAAGTCCATAATAATTGGGATAGGTCAAAATCATTGCTTTCGTGTTGGGATACAACGCTAATGCTTCTGACACAATCTTAGAGTTTACACCTCCAGCAACTTCCCACTCTTCATAATAGCTTGGAGCTAGAAAAACAGGCTTTGCATTCGCTAACATCAGTCCATGAAGAACAGACTTGTGGCAATTTCGTTGGACAAGGACGGTATCGCCTTCGCCGCATGCTGCTAAAATCATGGCCAGATTACCTACTGTCGATCCATTTACCAGAAAATAGCTTTTATTCGCGCCATACAAATCTGCTAGCAGTAACTCTGCCTCACGTATAGGACCTTCTGGAGCGTGCAAGTCGTCCAGCCCAGATAACTCCGTCGCATCAATAGAAAGTAAAGGTTCGTATAAAGATTTCGCTTTATCTAAAAAAATCTTTCCATTTTTATGTCCTGGAACATGATAGGAAACTTTGTTTTGTTTATAGAAATTCTCTAATGCATCAAATAATGGGGTCTGTAATTGGTTCATTTTTCTCTTCCTTCAACTACTTATTCATAATCACATTTTATCAAATGAATCTTCGGTATTTCTTTTTTATTTACAACCAAGCTTTTTTAGAAGCTTCACACCTTCAATAGATTACTCGATAAGAATAAAGAGAAGCTAGTCAGTTGACTCGCTTTTAGTTTTTATTTAGTTGGATTTCCTTTTCAACTAACGTGATAAGTCTGAATGATGTTGGAAATAATAATAACTAACGAGGAAAATTATTATTTAAATCTAATATATCTAATAAAGGTGTGACTTGAATGAAAAAAGCTGTATTTTTAGATCGTGACGGAGTAATAAATGAAGTGTTAACGGATCGAGTTAAATTTGTGAACAGGCCAAGTGATCTGTACTTCTTACCAGGTGTTCCTGAAGCAATTAAAAAGTTGAATGCTTTCTTTGACTACATATTTGTGGTGACCAATCAAGGTGGTGTTGGATTGGGATTTATGAAGGAGTCGCAACTCAATAAAATACATGATCACATGATTGCTGAATTAAGGAAGGAAGGGGCTATTATTCATGATGTGACTTACTGTCCACATAAGCCAAAAGCAGGTTGTGAATGTCGTAAACCAAAACCAAAATTAATATTAGATCTCAGTAAAAAGTATCATATTGATATATCTAAATCCTATATGGTTGGAGATACAGATACAGACATTATTGCAGGGAAGAAGGCAGGTACAAAAGGTGTATTCTTGGGTAAGAGTGATCCGCTTGCAGATGCTGTTTTCCCGGACTTAATAAGCGCTGTTGCTTGGATTATAGAAGATTCAGTAGTCGGGAGCGATTAAAGGTAAGATAAATCGATGAGTAGTGCTAATCTCTGGTTAAGTAGTGCAAATTGAGATGAGTGGTGCTAAAGGAGATGCGAGTAGCGCTAATGTGAGTCTGGGTAGGGATAGTTAATCCGTGAGTAGTGCTAATCCCTGTTTGAGTGGTGCTAATGACATCCCATTTGAGTAGCATCAATCACCATGTAAGATGTTAAACAAACTATAGAAACAAATAAATAAGGCAGGTGCTTGAATGACAATCTATATCGCATTATTAAGAGGAATTAATGTAGGGGGACATAATATAGTAAAGATGCAAGATTTGAGAAGCACGTTAGAAAATTTGGGTTTAGATCAAGTGAAAACATACATTCAAAGTGGGAACATTATCTTTCAGTCTGATGGAAATGCTGACCAACTGCAAAATAAAATTGAACAAGAAATCAAAAATGAATTTGGCTTTTTTGTACCTGTGATTCTACGAACAAAGTTAGAATGGGAAGAAATGATTATTAATTGTCCTTACCAACTAAATTCATTAGTAGAAGGAGAGAGTGTACACGTAGCCTTGTTGGAAAAAGAACCTACAAAGGAAAGCGTCAATTATTTACTTGAATTTAAAAGCGAAAATGAAGAATGTTACATACAGGGCAAGGAAGTCTATATTTTTCTACGACAAAGTTTTAGAAATTCTAAGCTACCAAATCATATTCAAAAATTAGGGGTTCCAATAACAATAAGAAATTGGAAAACAATTATGAAGCTCAGCGATATGGTGACAGCATTAAGTAATTAATATAATTGGATGTTATCTAATTAAAAGTGAACGATTAGTAATATGAGATGCTAATATGAAACTTGCTTTTTATTTTTGAACATCAGGATGATTCAATCCAATTCTTTGACACAAACTTTTCAGACGAATACGATAGAAGTAAACAATTTCCAAGTAACAAACCAGGAGGCAGAAGAATGACAAAATTGTTTGAGAACTATACATTACCAAACGGATTATCACTACGAAACCGACTTGTGATGGCTCCGATGACAACTTATTCAGGTAATGAAGATGGTACGGTATCAGATGCAGAAGTAGAATATTATGCACGCCGTTCAAAAGGTGTCGGCGTGGTTGTGACTGCTTGTACACATGTGACAGAGAATGGGAAAGGCTTTCCTGGTCAGTTTGCAGGATATGAAGATCAATTTATTCCGAGCTTGAAACGGGTGGCAGATGCTATTCATGAGGGTGGAGCGAAAGCGGTGCTGCAAATTTATCATGGTGGTAGACGTTCAATTCCAGAAGAAGTACCTAACGGTGAAATTGTAAGTGCTAGTGATGTAGCTTTTCCAGGAAATGTGACACCACGTCCTTTAACAATAGAAGAAATAAAAGAAATCATTAAAGCGTACGGTGAAACAAGTCGTCGGGCGATTGAAGCAGGTTTCGATGGCGTTGAAATTCATGGTGCGAATACTTATTTACTACAACAATTTTTCTCAGGCTATACAAATCGACGTACAGATGAATATGGTGGTTCAATTGAAAATCGTATGCGCTTCCCATTGGAACTTGTAGATGAAGTGAAAAATGTAGTAGCAAAACATGCCATAAAACCATTTATCGTAGGCTATCGTTTTTCCCCTGAAGAGGAAGAAGAAACAGGGATTACAATGGATCAAACTGTGCAACTTATTGATGCACTTGCAGATAAGGA
>DATMJF010000507.1:0-2623 GCA_035554455.1 Rummeliibacillus sp. | reverse complement strand
AACGTTGATCGGTATACACGTTATATTCGGTATAACCTTTTTTCGTCAAAGCAATCGTAGTAGATGGGTTGAGTAACTGAAGTAAATCTTTATCACCACTTACTACAGTGATCTTCGCTTCATCTTTCCATTTATCGATTATGGATCCGATTGTATCATCAGCTTCCATTCCAACGGTTCCAAAGTTCTTCCAGCCAATCATTTCAGATACTTCTCGTGCCATATCAAATTGTGGCTTTAACTCATCAGGTGGTGCTGGTCGATTCGCTTTGTAACCATCAAAAAGCTCATTACGAAATGTATGAACGCCCATATCCCAGCAAACAGCTAAATGTGTTGGTCGCATTAAAGCTTGTGCACTTAACACATGTCTTGCAAATCCTTGTACGCCATTGGTAGGTGTACCATCTTCTTTTCTAAAAAATTGATTCATTGGCGCTGTTGCAAAAAATGAACGAAAAAGAAGTGCCATCCCATCAATTAGTAATATATGAGGTTGATTTTCCAAAATAAAACTCGCTCCATTCGTAAACTATTATCAGTTGTTAGGTTCATATTATACCAAAAATAGTTTAGGAGAGCTTTTTTACTCTATTTTATTTTTAACAATAGTTTTAGTTTCATTATGCTCCGTCCTTACGAAGAAGGACAAACTTTTGAAACTTCTTTATGGACATAAATAATCTGCCAACCGTTCAATATCTTGGCTAAACATTCGATCTTTTTTTATACTCGGCACAACATTCCGAACATCCTGCCATTTGCCTCCTAGCTTAGGTGCCATAAACTCAACACCTCTAAATTCAACTGCCTGTGCAGCACAAATCGCTTCTATCGCTAATACCTTTCGGCAGTTCTTAACAATTTGATAAGCATGCCTAGCACCAATAGTCCCCATACTAACATGGTCCTCCTGGTTTGCTGAGGATGGAATTGAATCTACTGAAGCAGGATGTGCCAATGTCTTATTTTCCGAAACAAGACTTGCTGCCGCATATTGCAAAATCATCGCACCTGATTGTAAGCCAGGTTCTGGGCTCAAAAATGGAGGCAGCCCATCATTTAAATGGGGATTCACCAATCTTTCAATTCTTCTTTCTGAAACATTTGCTAATTCTGCCACACCAATTTTCAAGAAATCCATTGCAAATGCAATCGGCTGTCCGTGAAAGTTACCTCCAGAAATAACAGTTTCCCCATCGTCAAAAATTAACGGGTTATCAGTTGCCGCATTCATTTCAATCTCTAGTTTTTCTTTCACATAATTCAATACTTGCCAGCTAGCACCATGAATTTGCGGAATACATCTTAGTGAATACGCATCTTGTACACGAAGTTCACCTTGTTCCGTTGTTAACTCACTATCTTTTAACCATTCTCTCATTCGTTTTGCTACTTCAACTTGCTCTTTGTAGCCTCTTGCATCATGAACTGCAGGATGAAATGCATCCGTAATACCACGCAATCCTTCAATTGTCATAGCAGCAATCCATTCACTATCACAAGCAAGTTTCTCTGCTTCGATATAAGCAACTACCCCTTGTGCAGTCATTGCCTGGGTTCCATTAATAAGTGCCAATCCTTCTTTTGCTTCTAATTCAATCGGCTGTAATTGATGCTCTCGCCAAATTTCTGTTGAAGCTGCTGATTTTCCCTCTTGCCATACAAATCCTTCCCCAACTAGTACTAATGCCAAATGCGAAAGAGGCGCAAGATCTCCTGATGCACCAAGTGATCCTTGTTGCGGAATAACAGGATGAATTCGGTTATTAACCATATAAGCTAAACGCTCAAGTACCTCTAAGCGAATGCCTGAAAACCCTTTCAATAATGCATTTAATCGTAACACGACCATTGCTCTTGAAATAATTTCGCTAAAAGGTTCTCCAACTCCACATGCATGTGATCGAATTAAATGCAGTTGTAATAGTCGAGTATCTTCTCCTGCTATTTTCACATCACTAAATTTGCCAAAGCCTGTATTAATGCCATAAACCGTCTTTTTATGTTGGACAATTTGTTCAACTGCTAGTCTACTTTGCTCAACAGCAGCACGAGCTGATTCAGCAATTTTGACTTTTTCATCTTCATATAAAATAGCTTTCATATCTGCTATTGTTAATTGATTGCCATCCAATTGAATCATTGATGTCTAACTCCCTTCGAGTCTTGCCTTTTGAATGTTTATAAATTTTATTAATATTATCTATACGCCCATTTTAGCTGTGCTTGTGATGACTATTTTATTTCTAATTTTCATAGTACAAATATGCTAGAACCTGAAGTGGAATTAGCTTCGCTTTCCGTGGGCGAACTGACGAGCCTCCTCACTGCGTTGTGGGGTCTCGTCTAGTCCGTTTTCCCACAGGAGTCTACGCTAATTCCACTTCAACGAAGATAGGCTATACCGATTTTTATCATAAATTTACATCTATTTTTACTTTTTCAGTGTCCTAGCTTCGTCGCAGAAAATTCTTCTTGCTCATGGAGCAAAAAGAATTTTCATTGATTCCACTTCATCAAAAATTGCAATAAAGAACTATCCCTCTATTTCAACACGGAGTTACACTTTATCAAGAAACTTGCTCTTGATTTCCTGGGTAATCTACTCATGCATTCACTA
>DATMJF010000506.1:0-3338 GCA_035554455.1 Rummeliibacillus sp. | reverse complement strand
ATTAACATTGCATTAACAGTAAAACATTAAAATAAGGAAAAACACCTTTATACATAAGGAGATCGTATGAATTTTTCACTATATTCCGGGGATTCACCTGTTAACCCATTCTCATATTTAAAATACTTATATAGCCGGCGTCATGAGGATCTCTTGAATTTCAAAAGATACAATGAGCTAAAAAAAATATTAAAAAACGAAAAGCTCAACACATTTTTTCAGCCCATTGTCAATTTGCAAACAGATGAAACATTTGCCTTTGAGGCACTAAATAGACCATCTAACTCAAAATTATTTTCAAATGCCGATGTGTTTTATGAATTTGTTGGGCAAACGGATATGGTTTTTGCATTTGAAAAGTTTTGTAGGAATCTTTCTTTACAAAGATATATGACTAGACTTCCGAAAAATTCCATTGCAAAACATTACACATTATTTTTAAATGTCCATCCATCCATTCTACTGGATAAAAACTATCACAATGGCGAAACATTAAAACTTTTAGGAAATGTTGGACTGCAACCAAATCAAGTCGTTTTTGAACTAACGGAGCGTAGTGCTGTCACAGATTTCCAAGAATTTGAGCGAGTTCTCTCCAATTATCGTTCACAGGGTTATCGCATTGCTATTGATGATGTGGGCTCTGGCTATAATAGTTTAAAGACATTAATCTATCTAAAACCAGAGTTTGTTAAATTAGATCGCTCACTTATTCAAAATATTCATCAAAATGGGGCCAGTCAAAAACTAGCTTCGATGATATATGATTATGCAGAACAATCTAATACAAAAATTATTGCTGAAGGCATAGAACATATAGAAGAAATAAAATACCTTCAATCTATTGGAAT
Organism: Rummeliibacillus sp.; assembly: GCA_035554455.1. Classification (GTDB taxonomy): domain Bacteria; phylum Bacillota; class Bacilli; order Bacillales_A; family Planococcaceae; genus Rummeliibacillus. Next base: position 2,487 of record DATMJF010000506.1, on the reverse strand, counting down.
TCATTATGGGCAAGGTTATGCACTGGGTAAACCCAAAATGGAAATACTGAATGGTAGCATTCCTAATAGTTCACCAGATTATTTGTGAAATTGATCGTTTCAAAAAAGAGAGTCCTAAACCATTTTAGTGGTTTAGGACTTTTCATCTGGGCAAGATCCATAAATTTTCTGGGCTAATCCACGATTTTTTTGGGTCAATCCACGAAATCTCAACTCTAATCCACGAAAAAAGAAATTGAATCCACGCAGCTCACGATTTAAGTCCTCCGTCCTTCCCTGCGAGCGAACTCGATGAAATAAGAAAATCCCACCTCCTAAGAGATGGGATTGGGTGTTTGGCATTACTCTTTCGTATTGTTTACTTTTGGAAACTTAACGCGCATGCACTTATCCTTATCACTTACCAAATTGCTTCTACCCATTCAGGGTGGTCGATAAATGGATTGCGGTTTCCTTGAATTTTGTATATTTTTTCGTTTCGTTGTCTTTCCCATTCACTTACTGGATCTTGTTTACTCCATTGAAGTAAAACAGATATTTTTCCATGGTAAGGATTTGTTCCATTGTTAACTAGATCATTCAATTCTAAGTCAACCTTGTCACCTTTTTCATAACGTGTTGCCATGTAAAATAGGATTCTAGCGATATCGCCTTTTACATCATCTGGTGGCTCCCATGAATCAGAATCCCTTTTACACTCAGAACAACCGTTTACTGCACTTCCACCATTATCAAAATCTAAGTTCCCTCTTGCACTATTTACTTGTACGTCAGCTGGTCGCAAGTTATGAATATCTGTACCAGGGCCATTACTTGTACCAAAATCACCATGTGACTTTGCCCAAGTATGCTCTCTATTCCAGTCTCCAACATTGCCACCGGCTTTATCCTTTGGACGAGATTCACCAGTATAAAGAAGGATGACATTGTTCGGATTTTTTGGATCTTCATCTGTTATTTTCAAAGCATCCCATACATCACTGTACGAAAGAACCCGGTTATCATCTATGATATCGTGTAATGCAGCCTTTAACACTTGCCCTTCTTTCCCAATAGCATCACTATAGTATTTATCCGTTGTATTGTCAGAAGTAACAGTTACAGAAAAACTAGAGGTGACAGATTTCTTTCCATCTGTAGCTGTAACTCCCACAATATGAGTGCCAACAGGTAAATCCAAAGTTAGTTCTGAACCATTAATAGTTCCTAATGGGGAACTAAATGTTAGTTTATCTCCGTCAGGATCTTGAAAATAGTCTGTCAAAAGAAAATTTAGCTTTTTCCCCACTGCTACAGTTTGATTATCAAAGTTTTTTATTGCTACTGGAGCACTGTTTTCTGCTGGTGTTGAAGGTGACTCACCTTCTGAATCTATAAACTGAATGCTTTCAGGATTTGCACCATTTATATATCTGATATGTTTAATATTTTCAGCGCCTCTAATTTCTTTCACATTCGGTCCATCAATGATGACTTTTCCTAGTGGGAGCCCTGAGAAGTTGATAATGGCACCAGCTTCTTTTGGTTTAATCGTCACTGTTGAACCATTAAAGCCTTTACTTGTGAATCCTGCCCCTTTCAGCTCAGCATACTTGGAACTTGTAATGATGATTCCTTTTGTAATCTTGCCACTTTCAAAATTCACGGAAATGCTTGGCTCAGAAAATGTTAGTTCTTTCTCTCTTATGTTTGCTAAGTTGTACGTTTTTTCAGGAACAATCTCATCTGATTTACCAGATAAATCAAGTTGTACCATTACTGGATCATGGTCACTTGCACGGCCAGCCATATCAGTGAAATCTGCATTGATATGAAGAATATCAATTTTCGTTGATTTAGCTAAATTGTTAGATACTAAAATATGATCTAACACTTGAGAATTTCCTTGGAAAAGATACGTATAACGATCCGCTTTATCTACTGTATTAATCATATTCGTCATGTGTTTGCCTTCTAGGATTTTTAACGAATCTGTGAATTGGAAATCGTTATAATCACCAACTGAGACAATATTTGCATCTGGGTTGTCCGCTTTAACTTTTTCTACAAAGTCTTTCACGACATTTGCAATCTGATGACGTTGCACTTCGCTTTCCAATTTAGGTGGCTGTGTTGAGCCGAATAATGGTGTATCACCTGATTTAGAGTTCCAGTGATTCGCAATGACAACAACACTCTTACCATTAAAATCAAATTGTGCAGCTAGCGGTTTTCGGCTATTATTGAATGCAGTATTTGTTGGATCAATACGCCCTGGATTAAGTGATAGCTTTCCATTCTTATATCCTACAGCTGTTGTAGCGTCACCACTTGGAATACCTTGTGTTAATTGTACGCGTTCTGGATTGTATAAGAATCCTACACGGATATTCGCATTCGGTGCACCACCATCTGCATTGTTCTCTGGGTCAATATTAACGTAGTTATATTTTACGCCACCAGCTTTTTCAATTTCAGTAATTAAGCGCTGATAACTTTGATCTGCCG
>DATMJF010000505.1:0-2201 GCA_035554455.1 Rummeliibacillus sp. | reverse complement strand
GTTGGCTATTTAACAGACAATAATTCTGAAATAAAAATTTATAATGAAAACGGTGAACTTGATTCATCCAAAAAATATCATTATGAAATTGGGTCTATTACAAAGACATTTACTTTATCTTTGCTATCAAAATATATATTTGAAAACAAGATGTCCATAAACGATTCAATACAAAAATATATAGAAGAACTTAAGGAAGACGAGTATTATCCTACTTTGCTCCGTCTTGCTACTCACTCTTCTGGATATTCAGCAAGACTGCCATTAAATAAACGTGAATATTTTAACTTAATTCTAGGTTTGATTACTGGCGGTGGTGGTTTGAATAAGAATAATCCGTTAAATCTGGATCTTAACAAAATGAAAATGCTAATGGAAACAAATAAACTGAAAGAAATGGATTATACATGGAAATATTCAAATTTCGGTATATCACTTATTGGGTATGGGTTGGGGACTGTATCAGGTAGGGGATATTGGGACACTATGAATGACTTTCTTCATAATGAGCTTGGATTAAGCGATACATATTTAGGCACATCGAATAATAATTTACATGGTTATGATAGAAAAAATAATGATTGCGGCAATTGGAAATGGAACAAAGAAAATCTTATATCATCTGCGGGTGCAATAAGTTCAACTGCTGAAGATTTACTTAAATATGCAAAAATAAATATTTTCGAAGATAAACCATATTTGTCTCTTTGTCATAAAAAACATGGAAATGGAACAAAGAAGTATGATATGGGTCTTGGATGGTTGCTTTTAAAGAAAAACAATAATGTTATTTTGCATGGCGGTGGAACAGGATGCTTTAGTTCATTTTTAGGGATTGATAAAGAAAAGAAAGTTGCCTCCGTAGTTTTGGCCAATTATAGATTAGGTAGAAATGATGATGAAAATATAGGGATTTCCTTATTAGAAAGTCTACAAAAATCAAAAGATATATAAGAATTACCAACAAAAAAATGGTAAGATTTAATCTATCATGGTTCACCTTATTCCTTTAATTTGAAATAAAGAAACTAATATGTTCTTAATAATATGTGAAGCGAAAAGTTAATGTAGGAGTGTGATACAAATCACTTAAAGGGAAGTGTTAGTATAAGAACATTTAATCGATTTTAAGGAGGCCATTTCTTAGTTATTCCATTTAAGGGCGCTTTAACGGAATAAGGATCATAGAAATGATCAATCTTTTTTATAAAAGAATGATTCACCAGGATATATTAAGAGCGTGTTTTGATAAATCTTTTTTCAAAACATGCTCTTTCCTTTTGTTCATTTATTGAAGTTATTAGGATTAATTTGATCAAACTTTATTATAAAGCAACATTATTAGGAGGGCTTTTTGGTGTTTTGAACATCTAAATTCGGCTTGTTTGAAACTTGAATTGCTGGTATCGTGTGTAGGAATCTAACGATACAAAGATCATGTCAAAACTCTTTTAGTAATCAACTAACACAATTATTCCATCCATTTCCACAAAAGTGTTATGATAATCTTTAGTAAAAATTAGTAAGGAGCTCTTTTATGGCATTTAATATTTTATTAATAGAGGATGATGAGGCAATATCCCAACTCATCAAAAAGCATTTTCTACAATGGGATATGCAAGTAGAAGTACCTAATGACTTCAAAAATGTAATGGACAGTTTCCATCAGATTCAACCACAAATGGTAATTATCGATATTCAATTACCGGCTTTCGATGGTTTTCACTGGTGTCGACAAATAAGATCAATGACGAAAGTCCCCATTCTATTCCTATCCTCAAGAGATCAACCGATGGATATGGTGATGGCCATGCAGATGGGGGCAGATGATTATATTCAAAAGCCTTTCAATATGGATGTCTTAATTGCAAAAGTACAAGCCATTCTACGTCGAACATATGATTACACCGAAGAAACAGTAGAACATGTACTATGGAATGGTGCAACAATTGAGTATTCTACAAGTACTATTGTGAAAAATAATAAAACAATTGAGCTAACAAAAAATGAACAGTTTATCCTTCGCATACTTTTAGAACATAAAGACCAAATTGTATCGAGAGATGACTTAATGAGGAAACTATGGGATGACGAACGTTCTGTTAATGTATTGTCATTAACAGTTAATGTGAATCGCTTAAGAACTAAATTAGAAGAGCTTTCCTTAACAGATGTAATTGTCACGAAGAAAGGCCTTGGTT
>DATMJF010000504.1:0-5704 GCA_035554455.1 Rummeliibacillus sp. | reverse complement strand
AAGCAGCACGTATTGCGCAAATCCATGATGATATCATACGCTTTTCAGATGGCTATAGCACAATGGTTGGCGAACGTGGAGTATCTCTTTCTGGAGGACAAAAGCAAAGAGTTTCAATCGCTAGAGCTTTACTGATGAATCCAGAATTACTTATTTTAGATGATTCCTTATCGGCTGTGGATGCGAAAACTGAAGAAAGCATTTTGCAAGCGCTAAAAAGTGCTAGGCAAGATGCGACAACAATCATTACTTCGCATCGTTTAAGCGCTTTACAACATGCACAAATCATAATCGTGTTACAAGAGGGGACGATTGTGGAAAAAGGAACTCATGAGACATTAATGGCGTTAAAAGGTCGATATTATGAGATGTATCAATTACAACAATTGGAAAGATTGGTTGAAAGAGGAGGTGGAAATGCATGAATAATGATCGAACCACCGTTTTAAGTAGTAAAGAGCAATGGCAAGTTTTAAAACGTTTGTTGGGTTATTTAAAACCACATAAAAAATCAATAAGTATTGCACTTTTTCTATTAGTTATTACTGTGGTCGGGGATATCACAGGTCCTTATATAATAAAGGTCTTTATGGATGATTATTTAACACCTAGAAATTTTCCAACTAATCCTTTAGTCATGCTTGGTGTAACTTATATGGGGATCCAGATTTTAAATGTCATCATAAGCTATTTACAGATGATGCGGTTTCAAGAGCTTGCATTAAAAGTCATCCAGCAATTACGAATTGATGTATTTCAAAAAGTCCATCAACTTGGAATGCGTTATTTTGACAAAACACCTGCTGGAAGTATTGTATCTCGAGTAACGAATGATACTGAAGCAATCAAAGATATGTTCGTTACGGTATTAATTGGATTTGTACAAAGTGGGTTTTTAATTGTAGGTGTTTATATTGCAATGTTTTCATTAAATGTAAAGTTAGCATTAGCATCAATTATTCTACTTCCTATTCTGTATATCATTATTAGAGCTTATCGAAAATATAGTGCTATTTTCTATATGGATATGCGAGAAAGACTGAGTCAACTAAATGCCAAAATCGCAGAGTCATTACACGGAATGTCTATTATTCAAGCGTTTCGTCAAGAATCACGCTTCCATGAAGAATTTGATGAAATAAATGAAAATCATTATAAGGCAGCAATGAGCAGCATTAAGTTAGATAGCTTATTATTACGTCCAATTATAGACCTTGTATACACATTCGCAATTATATTGTTACTAAGCTTTTTTGGTATAACATCTTTCCAAGAACCTGTTGAAATAGGTGTTATTTATGCTTTTATAACATACATTAATCGTTTTTTTGAGCCAATTAATCAAGTAATGCAAAGAATGTCATTGCTCCAACAAGCAATTGTCTCTGCATCTAGAGTATTCAAATTACTGGATGATCAAGAATTAGATCCTTCTCAACAAGAAAATAATGGTTTTCATGTTGAGAAAGGACGAATTGAATTTAAGAATGTATCGTTCTCATATGATGGTAAAACAGATGTTTTAAAACATATTAGTTTTACTGTAAACCCAGGAGAAACTGTTGCGCTTGTAGGACATACTGGAAGTGGGAAGAGCTCAATTATTAATCTTCTAATGCGTTTTTATGAATTTAACAGAGGAGAAATTTTAATAGATGGCCAGTCTATTAAAGAATATCCTAAGCAAGAATTACGAGAGCAAGTGGGGCTTGTATTACAGGATCCGTTTTTGTTTTATGGTTCGATTACTAGTAATATTCGATTATTTAATGAAAATCTGACAGATGAAGATATAAAGGAAGCGGCGGAATTTGTCCAGGCACATGAATTTATCGAGCAATTACCTGATCAATATAACCAAAAAGTATCTGAACGAGGCTCGACTTTCTCTAGTGGACAAAAGCAACTGATTGCATTTGCACGAACAATTGCGACAAACCCTAAGATTCTCGTATTGGATGAAGCGACAGCAACAATCGATACTGAAACTGAAGTGGCGATTCAAGAAAGCTTAGATAAGATGCGTAAAGGTCGTACTACAATTGCAATTGCACATAGATTAAGTACAATTCAAGATGCTGATCAAATTCTCGTCTTGCATCGGGGTGAAATTATTGAACGTGGAACACATCAGCAACTTTTACAGCAGAAAGGTTTATATCATAAAATGTACCAATTGCAAAATGGATTAGTAAATGACATTAAAGGTAACTAATAAAAAAATAGGACCCCCAACCCATAGATATCTTTCGCTTTTATTTGAATTCAGCATTATACTAATCATAAGTAAGACAAAAGTTCAAGAAAATGTCACAGGTAAAAAATAAGAATTTTTTCGTAAAGTTTGGTACGATGGATACAGTAACTATAAGGAGCGACATCCGTATATGAATACAGATATTAATTTATTCTTTTCTTTTGGTGCAGGCTTTTTAAGCTTTATCTCACCATGTACGTTGCCTCTTTATCCGGCGTTCCTTTCTTACATAACTGGTGTATCCTTTAATCAGTTAAAAAACGAAAAAGGGATGTTGCAAAAAAGAGCCATCTTACACACTTTATTTTTTTTACTGGGCTTTTCTGTGATTTTCGTAGTATTAGGCTTTAGTACATCTTTTGTAAAAGGTTTCTTTGTACAATATGATGAGTTAATCCGCCAAATTGGTGGTATTTTAATTGTTGTATTTGGTCTTGTTATTACAGGGATTTTTACTCCTGAATTTTTGATGAAAGATCGTAAATTTGAATTCAAAAATAGACCATCAGGATACTTAGGTTCAATGCTCATTGGCCTTGTATTTGCTGCTGGTTGGACACCATGTACAGGACCAATTTTAGCTGCGATTGCCGCTTTAGGTACGACAAACCCAGACTCAGCTATATGGTATATGTTAGCCTATGTATTAGGATTTTCAATTCCATTCTTCGTACTTTCATTCTTCGTTTCACGAATGGATTGGATTAGAAGAAATAGCCAAAAATTCGTTAAAATTGGTGGGTATATTATGATTGTTGTTGGGGTTATTTTATTCTTTGATGGAATGACTGTTCTTAATCGATTATTAACACCTATTTTCGGAGGATTCCAAGGCTTTTAAATTGAGTAAATAGTTACGAGGTGAAATGGTTGTCAACTGTTCTAGTAGTAGATGATGCAATGTTTATGCGTCACGCCATTACAGCTATGCTTGAAGAGGCTGGCTTTGAAGTAATAGGCGAGGCGGAAAATGGAAAACAAGCAATAGAGCAATATCAAAAACTACATCCTGATGTTGTTACAATGGATGTTACGATGCCAGTGATGTCAGGGTTAGAAGCTACTAAAGAGATTATACAAAATGACCCCGATGCCAAAATTTGTATTGTCACTGCATTAGGGCAACAAAAACTTATTTTAGAAGCATTAAAATATGGCGCAAAAGATTTTATTACAAAACCTTTTGAGAGGGAACATTTAGAGACGACCATTCGTCAATTGATAGAATAACTTTTTAATAGATAGGTGAGTGTATTACGTTGAGTTCTATTCCTTCTCAATATATGTTAATTGCTTCTACTGTTGGTGTTGTATTTATGGGGATTATGATGATGATAGTTCGTGCTAAATCATCAAAAAAACCAGCGAGTGTAAAAAAAATAATTATTCCTCCAATTGCTATGTCGACGGGTGCATGCATGTTCTTTAATGAATATTTCCAAGTACCTTGGCCACAAGTATTTGAAGCAGTAACTGCAGGATTAATTTGTTCAACAGTTTTGATTGCAACTTCTAAATTCCAAATTGTTGATGATAAAGTTTACTTAAAACCTTCTAAAGCCTTTTTCTTCATCCTAGCAGGCTTATTAATCGTTCGTACGGTTGTAAAAGTTAAATTAAGTGGTACATTCGACTTAGGAGAACTTGGTGGAATGTTCTTTATATTAGCTTTTTCTATGATTGCACCTTGGCGTGTAGCCATGTTGATACGATTCAAAAAACTTGAAAAGCAATTACATTTGCAACATGACTAAAAAAGGTTCTTCTCCATTTCGGAGAAGAACCTTTTTTTCGCTAGTTTTGAACACTACCTCTCGAGATTACTTTATCTCTCAGTCGAAAGCTGGAAATACGTTTTCAATTCGACATTCTAGCAATTGTTGAGAATAAAAGAGCGTTCTCTACTTTTGATTTTAATCTAGTAAATCTTCATAAGGCGATAAGTCAATTTTCATTTGATTTAATTTTTTACGTAAAAATTTATGATCACGTTTTGGTGAGGCTTGTATGTATCCTCTAATAATTAAGTCAAAATCGATTTTCTTTGCCTTTTCTTCTAAAGCAAGTTGTCCAATTCTACCTGCAATTTTTTGCTTCGCAACATCGCGAAATAGTTCTGGTACTGGGCTAACTAATTCATTTAATAAGTCCTTTTCTTCTTGATGCCATAAATGTAAGCTTTTGTTTACATAATAATCTTGCCAATCCAATGTAGATTTACCATCATCTTTTGGCATTGATTTCAAAAACTTGCGGAACATAAAGAAGCCGCCAATAGCCATAGTTCCTACTAGAACAACTACCCAAAATAATATAAACCACATAAACCAGCCGTTTAGCACACTATTCACCTCCCTATCATTATAAATTGATTATTAAAAAATTGCATCTCTTGTCCTTATTTGAGATTTAAAGTCTATGTAATAAGTGAAGGGAGGTGATCAACATGCCAACGAAAACATTTGAATATGCAACACTTCGTTTAAAGTTCTCATTAGGTGTAAATGAAAATGGTCAAATTATTGAAAAGACGAAAACATTCCGAAACGTATCAGAACAAGCATCGTTAGATAATTTGGCTACAGTAGGTACTGCACTTGCAAGTCTGTTCCAAAACCAATTTATTGGTACAGGTTTAGCAACACAAGAAGCAATTCGAAATTAATAAGAAAAGGAGAGAGAGCAAATGGCAAAAGTTCTGCAATTACAATTTAAAACATCTGATGGTACAGCATGTTCTTTAAATGTTGATACGCCAAAGGAAGATTTAACACCTGAAGTAATCTATCAGGTAATGAACACAGTTCTAGACAGCAAGGTTTTTGCGATAAATGGCGTAACACTTTCAGAAATCGTTGGTGCACGCTACGTAGAACGTACAGTCACGGAATTACAAGCGTAAATTGTTTAAAACTGTCTCATTTATCAACAGATAGATGAGACAGTTTTTTTAGAGAGGAGGAATTGTGTTGGCTGAATGGACTACTCTTATTCAAGAAATAGGATTTCCTATCTTTGTTTCATTCTATTTAATGCATCGAGTAGAATCAAAGCTACAAGCAATTCACGATGCTTTATTGGACTTAAAATAAACAGATTCACAAATTCGTCTTAAAGCTTTCAATCAGTGTTATTGTAATCTGTGTTACAATTCTATAAGATGAATGCTGAGTAGGAGTGAAAGATAAGATGAAAAAAAGATTGATTATACCGTCCTTATTTTTAGTTTTAGCTGTATTATTATCTGCATGCGGTGGTAGTGAGAAATTTAAGGCTGAAACCGATTGGCAAGTACAGGATTTCAATTATACGAACCAAAATGGTGACAAGGTTTCACTAGATAGTTTGAAAGGAAAACCTTGGCTCGCGATGTTTATCTTTACAAACTGTACGAGTATTTGTCCACCAATGACTATGAATATGACAGACATCCAAAAAAAGTTTGAG
>DATMJF010000503.1:0-7452 GCA_035554455.1 Rummeliibacillus sp. | reverse complement strand
ATCACTGCTGGTGTTGCTCGTAAACCTGGTATGAGCCGCGATGACTTAGTTCAAATCAATCAAAAAGTAATGAAAGCTGTAACTGGAGAAATTGTTAAATATTCTCCAAACACAACAATCATTGTATTAACAAACCCGGTTGATGCGATGACTTACACAGTTTACAAAGAATCTGGTTTCCCTAAAAACCGCGTAATTGGTCAATCTGGTGTACTTGATACAGCTCGTTTCCGTTCTTTCGTAGCAGAAGAATTAAACTTATCAGTTAAAGACGTAACTGGTTTCGTACTTGGTGGACATGGTGATACTATGGTACCACTTACTCGTTTCTCTTATGCTGGTGGTATTCCACTAGAAACATTAATCCCTAAAGAACGTTTAGAAGAAATAGTAGCCCGTACTCGTACTGGCGGTGGTGAAATCGTAAACTTATTAGGTAATGGTTCTGCATACTATGCTCCAGCAGCATCTCTTGTAGAAATGGCTGAAGCAGTACTTAAAGACCAACGACGTGTATTACCAACAATCGCATACTTAGAAGGTGAATATGGTTACAATGGTATTTACCTAGGTGTACCAACTGTTCTAGGTGGTAACGGTATTGAACAAATTATTGAATTAGAATTAACTGAAGAAGAAAAATCAGCTTTAGATAAATCTGCTGAAGCGGTTAAAAACGTTATGAAAGTTCTTGCTTAAAAATTTCTCTCCCATATATCGGGTAGGCTTTGGCCTATCCGGTTTTTTTATTTATTTGGGCGCTGTTAAATTTGATTGATATTTGAAAGGGAGGACAATCGTTCAGCTGTTCTTCATGTAGTAGGTTAGCAAAACAACTTGGAAGCTATCTGGTTATCTGATCCAAAAGTTATTGTCTGTAACTAGGAAATAGTAAAAATTGAAATTGGATATACTCAAAGTCATTCTTTTCGCTTTCGTACTCGATTTTTCATCGGATTATTGATACTATAAAATTACTGAATATTTCAAAGGGGGAATCCTGTGTTACTTGATAAAAAAAGAAAGCTGGGCAAACAGCTTGAAGAATTATCAGTCGGGGAGTCGATTCAGCTTACAGAAAAAATTGAGGATAAGGATTTGTTATTATACTTGGGACTAACAAATGATAATAATCCTTTGTACATTCAACATGACTATGCTGCTCAAACCACTTATGAAAAACCAGTTGTACCACCTATTATGCTAACAGGAATTGTGACTTCAGCCATTTCAAAATATTTACCCGGCGCAGGGTCGTATATTCGTGAACAAATATTTAAATTTCCCAAGCCATTGTATCACTATGAAACTGTTCAAATACAACTAGTTGTTGAGGAAATTAATTTATCTAATCGTGAAATAATGGTAAAGGTAGAAGGAATAAATAATAATGAAGAGATTGTGCTAGAGGGAACTGTTACAGCAATCCCGCCGATTCATCCAAAATAATTTACAACTATGAGCAAGTAGATTTGAGATGGGGGTTTCAAATCAATTGCGGAGGCATATAAAATGACAAATAAAATATTAGTAGTAGAAGATGAAATATCGATTGCGACCTTATTACAATACAATTTAAAACAAGCAGGCTATGACGTTGTTACAGCAAACGATGGCCGTGATGGATTAGACAAAGCTATTACTGAAAAGCCGGATTTAATCTTGCTCGATTTAATGTTACCAAAATTAGATGGTATGGAAGTTTGTAAAGAATTACGTATGAAAAAAATCAATACACCTATTATTATGCTTACAGCAAAGGATGACGAGTTTGATAAAGTGCTGGGACTTGAACTAGGCGCCGATGATTATATGACAAAACCATTTAGTCCTCGAGAAGTAATGGCGCGTGTTAAAGCTGTATTAAGACGTTCAAAAGTGATTGACCAACCTCATCAAGAAGAGGAGCAATCTACTGGTGAGAAATCATATCATATTGGCAATTTAAATGTCTACCCAGATCGTTTTGAAGCATTTTTAGATGAGAATTTATTAGAGTTTACACCTAAGGAATTTGAATTGCTGTTGTACCTTTTAGAAAATAAAAATCGAGTTTTAACACGTGATCAATTATTAAGTGCTGTGTGGCATTATGACTTTGCAGGCGATACGCGTATAGTGGATGTGCATATTAGTCATTTGCGAGATCAAATTGAAGAAAATAGCCGTAAACCGAAGTTTATTAAAACAATTCGAGGACTAGGTTATAAATTTGAGGAGCCCAAAAATTGATGCAATCATTACGTTTCCGTTTAATACTTGCCTTTGGATTTTTATATATAATGACTTTAGCTGGCCTAGGTTTTACACTGGGGCAGCTTTTCCCGCTCTTAGTGAAAGACTCGATTAGAACAAATGTTATACAATCTAAAGAAAATGTCACGCATGCAATTGAAAAACAAAATATTGAATTAACTAATTCACAAAAGAATGCAATTCTAGATTCTATAACATATCATACGAAGGTCCAAGATCTATCGGATATTCGCCTACAATTATGGATCTTACTTGCTATAATCTTTGTCATTACTTTTATCATTTTAATTGTAGTCACATATCGTCTTATCAAAAATTTATCTCAACCGATTGATAATGTCATGATGACTGCTTTTGAGCTTGCAAAAGGAAATTATCTTGCCCGTGCATATGAAATAACTGGCTCACCAACTTTACGTTTGAGTAAAGCGGTAAATGCACTTGCTAGAAACTTGCAAGATATTATGATTACTCGCGAAATTGAACAAGAACGATTAAAGACATTAATTGAAAATATGGGTAGTGCACTGATCATGATTGGTAGAGAAGGGGATATTACTATTGTCAATAGAGTCTTTACCGAGTTATTCGATCAGCAATATGAAGACGTACAAAGACAGCTTTTTCGTGAATTAGGGTTGCCTCATGAGTTAGAAGAATTCGTGGATTATGTCTTTATGACGGAAGTACCATATAGAAAACAAATACACATTAAAATTCAACATGAATATCGTGATATGGAAGTGTATGGTGCTCCTGTAGTCGGTGAGCATGGGTTATGGCTTGGTGTCGTAATTGTTATGCATGACATTACAGAACTGAAAATGTTAGAACAAATTCGCAAAGACTTTGTTGCGAATGTTTCCCATGAACTTAGAACACCCATTACATCCATTAAAGGTTTTTCTGAAACTCTTTTAGATGGCGCATACAAGGATCAAGAAACTTTACTTAGCTTTTTGGAGATTATGAACAAAGAAAGCAATCGATTGCAAATGCTTGTAAATGATTTGCTGGATTTGTCTAAGATTGAAAAGACCGGCTTTACGGTTAATATGGAAAAAACAAGTTTACGTGATGTGATTATTAGAACAATAGAAATGACGCATCAAAAAATAGAAGAAAAAAATATTCAATTTGAAGCAAAAATTGATGAAGAAGTGTATATAAATGGTGATCCTAATCGTTTAGTGCAAGTGGTTATGAATTTAATGGTTAATGCCATTAACTATTCACCAGAAAGCACAAAAATTACCGTTCACCTTTATGAGAAAGGGCAGAATGCGATTCTTGAAATTTCCGATGAGGGAATGGGCATAAGCGAGGAAGAAATTCCGCGTGTATTTGAACGATTTTATCGTGTAGACAAAGCCCGAAGTCGAAATTCTGGTGGAACAGGATTAGGATTAGCTATTGTAAAACATCTAGTAGAAACGCATCAGGGGAAAATTCAAGTTGAAAGTGTTGTAGGAAAAGGGACAACGATGCGTCTTATTTTTCCGGAAGTCTAAATATATTTAAATAAAAGGCTCTGTTTGTTTTATTTTTTATGCTTTCTTACTTGAGCGAAAGGCGGTGACTCACGCGGAAAGCGGCCGCCTGTAGTGGAAATGAAGAGCATATTATTTATTCAAATCAAGCGTATAATGTTTGGTTTTTCCTAGAAAAGCATTTATGAAATTATTCAAGTAAGACGAAATCCCGCTTAAAAGTAAATATTAGATAAAAATAGGTTACAGATCATTTATTTACAATATCTTTACAACCACTTTATATGAACTACAAATATTAGATTTATACTAATAATCGAAGCCCCCTTCAAAAATTATTTCCCAAAGAGAGAGTTGCAGTTTCATAGCGCTCTCTTTTAATTTTGTTTAAAACCGAACATTTCTTCGTATATTGAACAGCACTCTTTTCCTTTCCAATAGCAAGCATGTTAAAATAGATAATGAGAAATAACTAATGAAATATCTAAATTAGGCAAAAAATGAATTTAAATAATAATCGATTTCATTATTTTAGGAGTGTGCCAATATGACAAAGGAAAAATTGCTTTTATTAGATGGTAATAGTTTGGCGTATCGAGCGTTTTTTGCGCTGCCATTATTAACAAATGATCATGGCATCCATACGAATGCAGTTTATGGATTTACAACGATGCTACAAAAAATATTAGAGGAAGAAAAGCCAACCAAAATGCTTGTTGCATTCGATGCTGGAAAAACAACCTTCAGACATAAAACATATTCAGACTATAAAGGTGGAAGACAAAAAACACCACCAGAATTATCGGAGCAATTCCCGTACTTACGAAAACTACTAGATGCATATCAAATCAAACAGTACGAGTTAGAAATGTATGAAGCAGATGATATTATTGGTACATTGAGCAAACAAGCTGATGAACAAGGTCATGAGGTAATTATCGTTTCGGGAGATAAGGACTTAACTCAATTAGCATCTGATCATACAACTGTCTATATTACACGAAAAGGTATGACGGATATTGAACACTACACACCTGCTCATATAAATGAAAAATATGGACTTACGCCACAACAAATTATTGACATGAAGGGATTAATGGGCGATTCATCTGATAATATCCCTGGCGTACCTGGTGTCGGAGAAAAAACAGCGATTAAACTACTCACACAATTCCCGACAGTTGAAGAAGTGTATGAACATATTGATGAAGTAAGTGGGGCAAAACTAAAAGAAAAGCTTGTGAATAACGAAGAGCAAGCGAAAATGAGTAAACAGCTAGCGACGATTAACCGTGAAGCACCTATTGAAGTAACAATTGATGAATTAACATATGAGGGACCAGATGTTGATACATTATTTGCATTATGGCAAGATCTTTCATTCAAATCATTAATTGAAAAAAGTAGTTATGAAACAGAAGCGAAAGAGACAACAGAATTAAAATTTGAAGTTGTAGAAGAGCTATCTGGGGAACAATTAACGAGTCCTATGGCTATGCATTTAGAGTTAGCAGATGAACATTATCATACATGTGAAAGATTTGGAATCGCTCTAACAGAGGGGGAAACAACTTTTTATATCCCATTTGAAAAAGCATTGGCATCCGATGAATTTATCTCATGGCTTGAAGATGATACAAAGAAAAAGTACTTATTCGATTCAAAAGCAACACAAGCTGCATTATTACGAAGTGGTATCAAATTAAAAGGGATTGAATTTGACTTTTTATTAGCGGCATATATTCTTAATCCTGCGATGTCATCTGATGATGTAGCTGGCGTTGCAAAAGAATTTGGCTATACGGATGTTCAATCAAATGATGTTGTGTACGGTAAAGGTGCTAAAAAAGCAATTCCGGAACAAAATGTTATTGCAGAGCATGCAGGACGTAAAGCAACAGCTGTTTTTAGTCTCCAATCAAAGCTTGAACAACGATTGAAAGAAAATGAGCAATATGAACTGTATCGTAATCTAGAATTACCACTTGCTGCAATCCTTAGTCAAATGGAAAGCGAGGGTGTTTCAGTTGACCGCAACCGTTTAGTTGAAATGGGAGCTGAACTAACAGCTAAGCTGAAAGACATTGAAGAAGATATTTACCAAATTGCAGGAGAAAAATTTAATATTAATTCGCCTAAACAATTGGGTGTCATTTTATTTGAAAAATTAGGATTACCTGTAATTAAAAAGACAAAGACAGGCTATTCAACAGCTGCTGATGTACTAGAAAAACTAGCACCAGAACATGAAATTATTCAACATATTTTACAATACCGTCAATTAGGAAAGTTGCAATCAACATATATTGAAGGATTATTGAAGGTAATTCATGAAGATGATCAAAAAATTCATACCCGCTATCAACAAGCATTAACTTCAACAGGCCGCCTAAGTTCAACTGATCCAAACCTTCAAAATATCCCAGTACGATTAGAAGAAGGTCGGAAAATCCGCCAAGCATTTGTACCTTCTCATGAAGGTTGGAAATTGTTCGCTGCCGATTATTCTCAAATTGAATTACGCGTACTTGCACATATGTCGAATGATGAAAATCTGATCAATGCATTTAATCATGGTATGGATATTCATATGAAAACAGCGATGGATGTTTTCCATGTAGAGGCTGAAGATGTCACTTCGAATATGAGACGTGCAGCCAAAGCAGTAAACTTTGGAATTGTGTATGGCATTAGTGATTATGGTTTGTCCCAAAATTTGGATATATCACGTAAGGAAGCAGCTGATTTTATCGAACGTTATTTCAAAAGCTTCCCTGGTGTTCAAGACTATATGAAGAATATTGTAGAAGAAGCAAAGAAAAAAGGATATGTCACGACGATCTTAAACCGTCGACGTTATTTGCCTGATTTAAATAGTTCAAACTTCAACTTACGTAGCTTTGCTGAACGTACTGCGATGAATACGCCAATTCAAGGTAGCGCTGCAGATATCATCAAAAAGGCTATGATTGATATGGCAAAAGCTTTAGAAGAACATAAATTACAAGCAAAAATGCTATTACAAGTACATGATGAATTAATTTTCGAAGCGCCAGAAGAAGAAATTGCAACATTGGAAAAACTGGTACCAGAAGTGATGGCAAACTGTATCCAATTACAAGTACCACTAAAAGCGGATTTTGCATCAGGGTCAACTTGGTATGAAACCAAATAAAGGAGCAGTGATCGCATGCCAGAATTACCTGAAGTAGAGGGAGTTGTGCGTGCACTTCAACCTGTCGTGACGGGGAAAGTTATCCGTCACGTACAGGTTTCTAATACGATTTGTACCTCTATTAATGAAGGAAAAGCATGTATTATTAAAGGAATGGATCCAGAAATCTTTTCGGATGCATTAGTGAATATGAAAATTATAGAGGTCAAAAGACGATCTAAATACATCTTTTTCTATTTAGACAAGAACAATATAAATTATGTGCTGGTCAATCATTTAGGGATGACTGGTGCATGGTTTTACGTTCACTCGTTAAATGAAATAACTGAAAGTAAGTTTCAAAAGCACATACATATTGTATTAACTTTTGAAGAAGATGAATTTCTTGTATATGCGGATATTCGCCGCTTTGGTGAAATGCGTCTCTTACATTCGATTGAAGAGTTTCCATCGCTTCTAGAAATAGCACCAGAGCCTTTTTCGAAAGAAGCATTGCCTTATTTTTTGGAAATATCAAATATGCCGAAGTAT
>DATMJF010000502.1:0-7114 GCA_035554455.1 Rummeliibacillus sp. | reverse complement strand
AGGAATGCCTGCTTGAAGAATGGAAGTAACAGCATTTACTGCACTTTTTACTGAAGGAAAAACAGCTCGAGCTGCCATTTCAAATTCTGGAATACCGTATACTTGCAATGTTAGTTCAGTAAAACAACCGAGTGTACCTTCTGAACCAACGAAAAGACCGTTCAAATGATAACCAGAAGATGATTTTGCTGCTAAATTTCCCGTATGAATAATGCGACCATCTGCAAGCACGACTTCTAAATCACGTACTTGATCTCGCATAACACCATAGCGTACAGCGGTCGTACCACTTGCATTTGTAGCAGCCATACCGCCAAGAGTAGCATCTGCACCAGGATCTACTGAGAAGAATAGTCCGTGTTTTTTTAATTCTTTGTTCAATTGAGTTCTTGTTACACCAGGCTGAACTCGAACAAGTAAATCTTCTGGTCGAACTTCTAGAATTTTATCCATTAACGAAAAATCGATGGTAATGCTACTTTTTACAGGAATGATATGGCCTTCTAAACTGGAACCTCTACCAAAAGGAATAACCGCAATTTCAAACTCATTCGCAATTTTTAAAATGTCACTTACTTGTTTTGCTGAAGACGGAAACACAACAACTTCTGGTAATTGACCTTCATGATAAGATTCATCTTTACTATGTAATTCACGAACTGTTTCGTTAACGGAGACTTGCTCATCAGTTAATATGTCTTTCAACGCAGATACTACCGTTTCAACTGTCAACATGCTTATGGTCGCCTCTTTCTTTTTGAAAAATCTATATTTTCTAATTATTATAGAACAGCCAAAGCGAAATTGAAATGAAGATTTCAATAATTCATTTTTATCTGTTATGTTTAATTGACAAAATGTTAAGTATACATTACATTTAGAATAGAATACTTAACATAAAAGAAGGTGTGAGAAATGCTAAATAATCGGGTGAAAGAGCTTCGAGCAAGATATGGATTTTCACAATCAGAACTTGGCGCTCGTGTAAATGTAACACGGCAAACGATAGGATTTATAGAAAAAGGAAGCTTTTCACCATCCATCACATTATCTCTGAAACTTGCAAAAGAATTAAAAACAACTGTGGATGAATTATTTTGGTTAGAGGGAGATGAAGAAGAATGACAAAAGATTTACGAGTTCAAATGCCTTTATGGAATATTGCAGCAATTGTTGGATTGGGGGCAATTATCATTCCAATGCTATTAAGTGAAATTAGATGGTTTGATAAAGATTTGATTTTTTCCCTTAAGATGGACTATATACTCGGTTTGATTAGTTTATGCGGAATTTTTCTTTTTGTAGTAACTTGTATTCTTGTAATATTAAAAACGATACAGTTTAATAAGGAAAACCCTAATCTTAAAATGAACATGTTTTCTTTAACACCAGGTGAATATATTGAAGATGATGAGATGTTCAGACAAGTAACAAATAATGCTACACGTAAAGTATATACATTTTTAAGTTGTGCAATACCGATACTAACGATTGCTGTTTTTTTACCTAAAATTTGGATAGCGTTTTTACTTATATTGGTGGTTATTATTCAAAATCTGATTTACTACGTAGAAATAAGAAAATACATTTTGAATTAGAAAATGCATGTAGTCCATTGAAAGGACTACATGCATTCTTTAAGCTAAAGCTCTTGATAATTCACTCATAAAATTATCTTGTTCTTTTTTATCCGCTTTTTGCCACCATGCTTCAAAAAATACCCCAAGACCTGGAAGTAAATGCTCTTCACCGCGAGTAATTGCATCTTCCACAATATCTTTTAATTGATCTGGACTATTTCCTGAGACATTTTTCTTAATCGCATCGCGAATTTGAAAATTCATTCGACATCCCTCCTAGTAATATTTTTACCGTTCAACTCGATTGTTATACATACATTTGGTACACTTATAAAAGAAAAGAATTTTTGATATTAACATTTTTTCGTGTAAAAAACTACATACGAAGGGGAAGTGTTTTTATATGAAAGCAGTTGTATTTGAGAAAGGAAAATTGTTGGTAAAAGACGTAGTTACACCTAAGCCAAAAGCAGGGGAAGTATTGGTAGCAATCAAAGCGGCAGGACTTAATCGACGTGATTTATATACACCAGGAAGATTAGGGAATGAAAGTGAAGCATTAATACTTGGTTCAGATGCAGTGGGAGTTGTTGAAGAACTAGGTGAAGGCGTTGCTAATTGGAAAATAGGTGATGAAGTAATTATTAACCCATCTCTACGTTGGTATGAAGAATCTGATATTCCACCTGAAGACTTCGAAATTTTAAGTTTTCCTGATGACGGTACATTTGCTGAGAAAATTGCTATCTCTGCAGAACAGCTTGAGCCAAAGCCATCCCATCTATCAGATGAAGAAGCTGCGGTGATTGGTATTTCACCATTAACGGGTTATCGTGCTTTATTTACTAAAGGACAAATTCAATCTGGCCAAACCGTATTTATACCAGGAGCAGGTAGTGGTGTCGCAACATTTTTAATTCAAATGGCAAAAAATGTAGGTGCCCGAGTAATCGTTACTTCACGTTCTGAAGAAAAACGTAAAGCAGCTTTAGAAATCGGTGCAGACATTGCAATAGATACAAGTAGTGATTGGCAAAAAGAGCTTGAACATGAACAAATTGATCTTGTAATTGAAAGTGTTGGTCGTGCTACTTTTAATAGATCTTTGGCTGTTTTGAAAAAGGGTGGTAAAATAGTGGTATTTGGTGCAACGACTGAGGACGTTGTAGATTTTGACTTACGACAATTTTTCTATGGTCAATACACACTTTATGGTACAACATTGGGGAGCCGTGAAGAATTTAGAGCATGCATTGAACACTTAAAAGAGTTTGATACGCATCCAATTTTAGATCGCAGCTTTTCAATCGATGAAGCACAAGTTGCACTTGACTATTTAAAAGAAAATCATCAGTTTGGCAAAATTGTCTTAACGATTTCATAATATAAAGGCGGTAAAGAATACATGAAAAGAATCGAATCTCCACAAAATTCCCTTGTGAAGTATTGGAAAAAATTAGCTACAACACGTAAAGAACGTGATCGCTCTGGAGAATTTCTAATAGAAGGTTTCCACTTAGTAGAGGAAGCTATAAAAAACGAAAGTGAAATACTCAATTTAATTGTGCGTGAAGATGTAGATATTCCGGCAAGCTGGAATATTGATAATATCTATGTTGTAGAGGTAACTGCTCAAGTAGCAAATGAGTTTGCAGAAACTGAGCATTCACAAGGAATATTCGCTCAAGTGAAACAACCTACTGTTTCTGATGAAGAACAAAATAAATGGACAAAACTATTATTAGTTGATGCAGTTCAAGATCCAGGTAATGTTGGTACGATGATTCGTACAGCTGATGCTGCCGGAATTGATGCAGTTATTCTTGGAAAAGGCTCTGCTGATCCATTTAATCCAAAAACAGTACGTTCCACACAAGGTTCTATTTTCCACATTCCTGTAGTACGTGGCGAATTAAGTGATTGGATCGATTCATTAAAAGAAAAAGGTGTGCGTGTTTACGGAACTGCATTAGAAAATGCTGTTCTTTACAATCAAGTGAAAAAAGAAGATAAATTTGCACTTGTAATGGGTAATGAAGGTAGCGGTATCGATGCGCAATTATTAGCAAAAACAGATGCGAATGTGATTATTCCTATTATGGGAAAAGCAGAATCATTGAACGTAGCTGTGGCAACTGGTATTGTACTTTATTATTTCGCAACTGAGGAATTCTAAACTTGAAGTAAGCACCTGAATTGCGTATAATGGATTTGTATAAATATTAAAATGAAATGCAATGAGCGGGAAAAGTACATTTTTCGAGCTTTATAGGGAGTGCACGTCATAGACTGAAAGCGTGCATATTGTGTCGATTGATGGAAGTTCACCCCGTTAGCAGCCACCGGGACCAGTATAAATTACTGTAAAGGTAGGCCGGTGAAACGCCGTTAAGTCAATGAAGTGATTGCATGTATTTTTATGCAATAACTAGGGTGGTAACGCGAATAGATCCTCGTCCCTTTTTTAGGGGCGGGGTTTTTTTATGGTTCTAAACAAAATTATGAAATGTAGTGGAATAGTGGAGGGGCATTGTTTTATGCGACGAGTAACCGCAGGAGCATTCCCCGGAACGGGTTCATTAGATGCTTTTTGAATCTTCCCCCAACATTTTACATAGAACCTTTTTAATCTCGGAAGGAGGATTTTACAAATGGCAATGGTAGAAGAATTAACACAGCTAAAAGAAGAAGTTTTAGCAAAAATCGCAGCGACTGAAAATGTAAAACAATTAAATGAAGTACGCGTTGCATATTTAGGTAAAAAAGGTCCAATTACGGATTTATTAAAAGGAATGGGAAAACTTCCTGCAGAGGAACGTCCTAAAATGGGTGCTTTAGTAAATGAAGTACGTGGTCAAGTACAAGAAGTAATTGATACACGTAATAAAGAACTAGAAGAAAATGCAATCCAAGAACAATTAGAAAAAGAAGCAATCGATGTGACATTACCAGGTCGCCCTGTTAAAGTGGCAAACGCACATCCATTAACTCGTGTTATTGAAGAAATCGAAGACTTATTCATTTCTATGGGTTACGAAATTGCTGAAGGGCCTGAAGTTGAAAAAGACTACTATAACTTTGAAGCATTAAACTTACCAAAAGGTCACCCAGCTCGTGATATGCAAGATACTTTTTATATTTCAGAAGAAACTTTATTGCGTACACATACATCTCCTGTACAAGCGCGTACGATGGAGAAAAAACAAGGTGCATCATTTAAAATTATTTGCCCAGGAAAAGTATTCCGTCGTGATAATGATGATGCTACTCATTCACATCAATTCACTCAAATTGAAGGTTTAGTTGTCGGCGAAAATATTCGCATGAGTGACTTAAAAGGTACATTAGACATCTTCGCGAAGAAAATGTTCGGTGAAGATCGCGAAATCCGTCTACGTCCAAGTTTCTTCCCATTCACAGAACCATCTGTTGAAATGGATATCTCTTGCTTCAAATGTGGTGGTGAGGGATGTAACGTATGTAAACATACAGGCTGGATTGAAATTCTTGGAGCTGGTATGGTACATCCGAACGTTCTTTCAATGGCAGGTTATGATCCTAAAAAAGTATCTGGTTTCGCATTTGGTATGGGACCAGAACGTATCGCAATGTTGAAATATGGAGTGGATGATATCCGTCATTTCTACACAAATGATGTCCGATTCTTATCACAATTCCACCGTATAGAAGAGTAAGGAGGAGTAAGAATGCTAGTATCTTTAAAATGGTTGTCACAATATGTCGATTTACAAGGTTTAGAACCTGAAGTTTTAGCAGAAAAAATTACCCGTTCAGGGATTGAAGTAGAAGGTGTTCATCACCTTTCAAAAGGTCTTAAAAAATTAATGGTCGGTCAAATCAAAGAAATTAAAAAACATCCTGATTCAGACCACTTAAATATTTGCCAAGTAGATTTCGCTGAAGAAGAGCTTTCACAAATTGTTTGTGGTGCTCCAAATGTTGCAGAAGGTCAAAAAATCGTTGCTGTTCGTCCAAATGGCTACGTTGGTGGTAAAAAAATTAAAAAAGGAAAACTTCGTGGTGAAGTATCAAACGGTATGATTTGCTCACTACAAGAATTAGGCATTGATGGTAAAGTAGTAGCTAAAAAATACGCAGATGGAATTTATGTATTACCTGAAGAAACACCAGTTGGTACAGATGCCATTGAAGCATTAGGATTAGATGATGTTGTCCTTGAATTAGGCTTAACACCAAACCGATCAGATGCGATGAGTATGTTAGGTGTTGCTTATGAAGTTGCAGCAATTCTTTCTGAAGATATCAAACTTCCAGATACTACACATGAAGAATCTACTGAAAAAGCAGAAGATGTCTTAAAGGTACGTGTTGAATCACCGGAAGAAAACCCAATGTACACAGCAAAAGTTGTGAAAAACGTTAAAATTGCAGAATCTCCAATGTGGTTACAACAACGTTTAATGGCTGCAGGTGTTCGTCCGCACAACAATGTCGTCGATATTACCAACTACATTTTGATGGAATATGGTCAACCGTTACATGCATTTGACTATGATGCGCTTGGTACTGGTGAAATCGTTGTTCGCTTAGCTAGTGATGGCGAACCAATTAAAACATTAGATGGTCAAGATCGTGTATTAAATGCGAAAAACCTTGTGATTACGAATGGTAAAGAACCAGTTGCGGTAGCTGGTGTAATGGGTGGATTTGATTCTGAAGTAACTGAAAAAACAACAACTGTTGTTATTGAATCAGCCTATTTCGATGGCTTATCAGTTCGTTATACTGCCAAAGACCTTGGCTTACGTAGTGAAGCAAGTGCTCGCTATGAAAAAGGCATTGATCCAAATCGCGTGATTCCTGCAGCAGAACGTGCAGCAGAATTGTTAGCTGAACTTGCTGGCGGAGAAGTATTATCAGGCACTGTTGTTTTTGATGAGTTAGATAAAACACCTGCAAAAGTAGTTGTTTCACCTGACTTTGTTAACGCACGTCTAGGAATGAAAATTTCTCTAAATGAAATGGTATCAATCTTAAATCGTTTAAAATTTAATGTCGAAACTGCGAATGGTCGTCTATATATTGACGCACCAACACGTCGTCAAGATATCAAAATTGAAGAAGATATCGTTGAAGAAATTGCACGTTTATATGGTTATGATGAAATTCCAGCTACAGTTCCAGTCGGTGAAGCAAAAGCTGGTGGCTTAAATCCTTATCAAGCAAAACGTCGTATCGTTCATCACCAACTACAAGGTTCAGGCTTATACCAAGCATTAACTTACTCACTTACTTCTGATGAACTTTCACAAAAATATGCATTAGAAGCAGCTCCAACAACTCGACTTTTAATGCCAATGAGTGAAGAACGTAGTACATTACGTCAAAGTATTCTTCCACATCTAATCGAAGTAGCTAGTTACAATGTTTCACGTCAACAAGATTCTGTAACGCTATATGAAGTAGGTTCTGTATTCTTAGGTGAAACAGACGAAGGTCTTCCACGTGAAGAAGAACATATAGCAGCTGTAATGACTGGAGATTGGGTTAAT
>DATMJF010000501.1:0-2459 GCA_035554455.1 Rummeliibacillus sp. | reverse complement strand
TACCACCTTTAATTAGGTTCAATGTATTTTCTGTCATATTATTTTCTCCCCTTTGTTTGAATGATTATGAAAGAATTTCAAATACCCCTGCTGCACCCATGCCGCCACCGATACACATTGTTACAACTCCATACTTTTTACCTTGACGTTTTAACTCATGAATCAGTTTTAATGTTAAGATTGTGCCGGTTGCTCCTAATGGATGTCCTACAGCAATTGCTCCACCGTTGACATTTACTTTTTCTAAGTTAATGCCTAGTTCACGTACAACTTGGATTGATTGAGAAGCAAAGGCCTCATTAAGTTCCCATAAATCAATATCTTCAATAGATAATCCGGCAATTTTCAACGCTTTTGGTACTGCAACAGTTGGTCCTATTCCCATAATTTCTGGTGGTACTCCACCTACTGCAAAGCCTAGGAATTTTGCCATTGGCTTCAACCCTTGTTTTTCCGCTTCTTCACGGTCCATAACAAGCACTGCACCTGCACCATCTGAAGTTTGCGAAGAATTTCCAGCTGTAACACTGCCTGTTACAGAAAAAGCTGGACGTAATTTAGCAAGTGTTTCTGTAGATGTACCTACTCGAACCCCTTCATCCATAGCAAAAGTAAATTTCTTCGTTTGTGGTTTATTGTTTTCATCAACATAATGTCTTTCAATTTCCACAGGAACAATTTCATCGACAAATTTACCTTCTGCAATCGCTTTTGCAGCAAGCTCATGGGATCTTACAGCAAATGCATCTTGATCTTCACGGCTTACTTCATATTTCTTTGCGACCTCTTCAGCTGTATGCCCCATACTCATGTAATATCGCGGCGCTTCTTCTGCAAGCTTTACATTTGGACGAATCACATTTCCCATCATTGGTACCATACTCATGGATTCGATACCACCTGCAATAATGGCTGTTGAATGGCCAAGCATTACACGTTCTGCAGCGTAAGCAATTGATTGTAAACCTGATGAACAAAACCGGTTCACTGTAACAGCAGGAGTAGTATCTGGTAAACCAGCCAATGCACCAATAATACGCGCAACATTCATTCCCTGCTCAGCTTCTGGCATTGCACAGCCTAAGATTAAATCATCTATTGGACCTTCATATCCTGATCTTCTTAATGTTTCTTTTACGACTAAAGCACCCAAATCATCGGGTCTAACCGTCGCTAATGATCCTTTTTTCGCTTTTCCAATTGGTGTTCTTGCACCTGCTACGATTACGGCTTCACGCATATGATTTCCCCCTTTGTCGCTACATAATGATTAGTTACGTAACGGTTTTCCTTTCATAAGCATATGTTGCATTCTTGCTTGTGATTTTGGATGTCCAACAAGGCTAATGAATGCTTCTCTTTCAAGATTTAGAAGGTATTGTTCATCTACTAATGTACCGTATGGAACATTTCCCCCTGCAATGACATACGCCAATTTCTTTGCAATAAATAAATCATGTTCGCTAATAAAGCCAGATTGTAAAAGGTTTTGCGCCGCTAGTAATAACATTGCATAACCCGTTTCCCCTACAACCGGAACTTTTTCGCGTACAGGAGGTTTGTAACCTGTTTCTGCCAATGCCAATACTGCTTGTTTTGCATCATATAGTTGATGATCTGGGTTAACACTAATTCCATCTGCAAAATTTAAGAAATTATTTTCTCTTGCTTCTTCTCCAGACGTTGAAACTTTTGCCATTGCAATAGATTCAAATACTTTGTTTGCAACAGCTTGCAAATCAATTTCTACACCTTTAGGTAGACCTTTTAAATGTTTCATATAAAGTTCTTTGTTTCCGCCACCGCCAGGTATTAATCCCACACCAGCTTCTACTAAGCCCATATAGGTTTCCATTGTTGCTTGAATATGTGCAGATGGTAAGCAAACCTCCGCACCACCTCCAAGTGTCATCGCAAATGGTGCTGTTACGATTGGTTTATCCGAATACTTGATACGCAACGTTCCTTGTTGGAATGTCTTCACGATATGTTCTAATTCAAATAAATTATCATCCTGCGCTTCCATTAAAATCATTGCTAGATTCGCACCAACTGAAAAATTCTTGCCTTGGTTACCGATGACCATTCCTTTATAATCTGAATTACTCAATAAATCTAAAGCATTGTTTAAGATTTGCATAATATCCAAACCAAGTGCATTTGATTTTGAATGGAATTCTAATAACAGTACTTGATTACCAAAGTCTATTAAACTAGCACTAGCATTACTTTTTAAGACACCATGTTTTTTCTTGTAACGTTTTAAATCGATTGCTTTTTCATTGAATGGTACTTGTTTGTAATCGGTGCCATCAAAATAAGCTAATTCTCCATCAATTTCTGAATAAAAGCTTGAGTATCCTTTATCAAGTAATGCTTTTGTAAATGCAGGGATTTCATATCCTTCTGCTTGCATTTTTTCTACAGATTCTTTTACACCGATAGCATCCCAGATTTCA
>DATMJF010000500.1:0-6887 GCA_035554455.1 Rummeliibacillus sp. | reverse complement strand
ATAGGTGCTTTTGTTGCTTTTTTAAATAATACGTTGATGAACGTTGCTTTACCTACAATTATGAAGGATTTTGATGTCACGTATTCTCAAGTACAATGGATAACAACAGGCTATATGCTTGTAAGTGGTGTGTTAATTCCTGCATCAGCATTCTTTGTTGTTCGATTTAAAAACCGTAATCTATTTATCACAGCGATGTCAATCTTTACAATTGGTACAATTATCGCTGCGGTTGCTCCAAACTTTGGTACCTTATTGGCTGGACGTATGGTTCAAGCAGCTGGTTCAGCAGCAATCTCTCCTTTATTGATGAATGTTATGCTTACAAGCTTCCCGATTGAAAAACGTGGTTCAGCAATGGGGATGTTTGGTCTTGTGATGATTGCAGCACCTGCAATCGGACCAACATTGTCTGGTTATATTATTGAACACCATGATTGGCGTATGTTATTCGAAATGATTATTCCATTTGCCGTACTTAGTCTATTATTTGGTATTTGGAAATTACAAAATGTTATGGAAACTCGTAAAGTTTCACTAGATTACTTGTCATTAGTACTTTCAACAATTGGTTTTGGTGGACTTTTATATGGCTTCAGTTCAGCTGGAGATAAAGGTTGGAGTGATCCATGGGTATATGGCACAATTTCTGTAGGTGCAATTGCTTTAGTTATATTCATTATCAAACAATTGAAAATGGATGAACCATTATTAGATATTAGTATATATAAATATCCAATGTTTGCATTAGGTTCTGTTATTTCAATCGTTGTATCAGTAGCAATGTTTTCTGGTATGATTCTAACACCTGCATATGTCCAAAATGTAAGAGATATTTCTCCGTTCCACGCAGGATTAATAATGTTACCTGGTGCAATTCTGATGGCTATCATGTCGCCAATTACTGGGAAACTCTTTGATAAATTTGGACCTCGTATTTTAGCATTTGTCGGTTTATCAATAATGACTGCTTCTACTTATTTCTTAACTAAATTAGAAGTAGATTCAAGTTACACTTATATCATTACTGTTTATACTATTCGTATGTTCGGTATGTCTATGGTGATGATGCCAATCATGACAAATGGTTTAAACTCACTACCGATGAATAAAAACCCGCATGGTACAGCCATTAATAATACGGCACAACAAGTATCTGGTGCAATTGGTACGGCGATTCTTGTAACAGTGATGGATAATCATATTAAAACAAGAGCAGCTGAATTAGCAGCTGATGCAAAAGCAAAAGCGGTTCAAGCTGCAAAAATAGCTGTAGAAGCAGGCCAAACGCCATCTTCACCAACAGCAGAACAACTTGCTCAATTAAAAGCACATATAGCTCAAACTGCGTTACTGGATGGTATTAACTATACTTTCATGATAGCTACATGTATTTCAGCTGTAGCCCTAATACTTTCATTGTTCCTAAAACGTGTTAAAGTAAATAAAGAAGCACAAGTGCAAAAATAAAATTAGAACAAAAAAAGCTCTCGACAAGATTGTCGAGAGCTTTTTAGTTTATATATTAATTAAATTGAGAAGGTTGGTGAGATGTATTTATGGTTGCTTCGCCATAACTATTTGTCATTGCTGCCATATCTTGAGGAGCTAGCTGAGGAACTTGGTAGTACCCTTTTCTATTTTGGTAAATTGACAATTCGTATGCCATTTCGATGCAGTTTGGAATCGAATCGGCTAGTACACGACGTACAACGGGATTTGTTGTTTCCAATGCTGTAGCCAGTTTAACTGTAGCCATCTCTTTGTGGGCTCCAAGAATAAAGCCGGAAATAATTTCATCACTTATTTCACTAGCTTGAGTAATTGGTTTTTTGGGTTGCCCAGCTTTTACACCATAAGTGAATTTGTTGTTTTCCTTCATTTCATAATGTCCAGTTGGACGAGAAGGATCACGACCTGTTTTGAAACATTCCACCAATGTATTGTACTCGTCTATACTGAATTTGTACTGGCGGTCTAAAATATCGCGCAGTTCAGTATCTTGGATTTGATCACGTAATAATACGCATTGGTTTAATCCACCAACAATTGTGGATAGAGTTTCATGCATATCCATTACTTCATGACCACCATGATTAAACCTAGCTGAATCCACATGATACATTGGATCATTATTCATCTGATTTTGTGATTGTTGTTGAGACAAAATATGACCTCCTTTTTAATTACGTGTTTGTTGTCACGCAGAAATAGTATGGACTGCGGGTTCACTTCGATACATGTAAAATGAAAAATTTCGAAATGAAATGCGAGTGCTACATCAAAAGATTTTGTAAATTGACTGTATGGTTTTAATGAACAATGGACAAAATTTATAGAGACTTCATAACTGGTTGAAAATTATTTACAACTGATGCATCATAAAAATGAGAAATCAGATAAAAAAATAAACTGGGCACATACAAATAATTAACTATAAGTATTCAACGTAAGAAATTATTTATACAATAGAAGAAATATCAAAAGGGAGGACCATTACAATATGGAAATTACATACTACAGTAGACCAAACTGCGGACTTTGCGAAGATGGCAAACGAATGCTGAATTTAGTGCGTGAAGATATTCCTTTTCAAGTTAAAGAAGTGAATATTGATCAGGATGATACACTCCATGAAAAATTTATGATGATGATTCCTGTTGTTGAAAAGGGTGGGCAGATTATTCAGTATGGTGTACTGGATTATGTAACGTTATTGGAAGGAATCGAAGCAGATTAGGATAGGCGGTATTGTCTATTCTTCTCATTTCTTGGTGAAATAAAGTTGCATATGATGACGTGAAATTGTATACTCAAATCAGGAAATATATTTTTTTGTAGTAAGTGGGACATGATAATAAATGCCGGGACAAATTTTGTCCCTAAAGGAGAGCGGACGACATGACTACATTATCGGAAGCGCAATTGAAAATAATGCCTGAAGTGTCTGAGCTTCTTCATACGCGATATCGTTTTTTACAAATGATTGAAATGTTAGGTCCAATTGGTCGACGTGGACTTGCGGATAATCTTTCTGTAGCAGAAAGAGAAGCGCGTAAGGAAACGGATCTGTTACGTGAGCAAGGGCTGATTATAGCTAGTCGTTCTGGTATGAGAATTTCTGAATTAGGAATGGAAGTATTAGAAGTGTTAAAGCCTCTCGTGTATGAATGGTCAGGTATTTCCACAATGGAGAAACAGCTAACTCGGATACTTGGAATCCATAAAGTGATGATAGTAGATGGAAATCTCGATGAAGTACCCTCTATTAAATCATTGCTAGGTTTGGAAGCGGCAAAACAATTAGAATTAGTAGCGGGTCTTAGTAAAATCGTCGCGGTAACAGGTGGAAGTACATTAGCTGCTATAGCAGACAGTCTTACTCCTTCAGAAGAATTAACAGATTTAAACTTTATCGCTGCTAGAGGTGGTATGGGAGTCGAGATGAGATTACAAGCTAACACCATTGCGGCAACATTCGCAGGGAATACGGGTAATTCATATCGTACCTTGTATTTACCAGAACATTTAAGCGAGACAGCTTATCATGCGATTATTCAAGAACCGATCGTGAAAGAAATGATTGAGCTATATGATCAAACAGATGTCGTTATTCACGGCATTGGCTCTGCTTTAGAAATGGCAGTAAGACGTGAATCAAGTGAAGAGGAAAAACAAGCTTTACTTGCAAGTGGTGCTGTCAGTGAGGCCTTTGGTTATTATTTCGATGAACAGGGTAATGCAGTACAAAGAATTCGTACTGTAGGAATCCAATTAGAACAAGTAAATAGATGTAAAAGTATTATTGCAGTAGCTGGTGGGAAGAATAAGGCTAAAGCAGTTCTTTCTTACTTCAAACACGGAGCAAAACAATCTGTTTTAATAACAGATTCAGCCGCTGCAGAAGAAATGCTTCACTTACTAAATAAACACATTTAATGGAGGAATAGATTATGACTTTAAAATTAGCGATTAATGGATTTGGACGTATTGGACGATTGGTTTTCCGTACAGCAATAAAACGTCAAGATATCGAAATTGTAGCGGTAAACGACTTAACTGACGCAGCAATGCTTGCACATCTTTTAAAGTATGATTCAGTTCACGGCGCATTTGATGCAGAAGTAACTTCTGAAGGTGAATACCTTGTAGTAGATGGCAAAAACGTTCGTGTATATGCTGAAACAGATCCTGCAAAACTTCCTTGGGGAGAATTAGACGTTGATATCGTTGTAGAATCTACAGGTCGCTTCACTGACTATGAAGCTGCACACAAACATGTAGAAGCAGGCGCTAAAAAAGTAATCGTATCAGCTCCAGGCAAAAACATGCCAACATACGTAATGGGTGTTAACAACGAAAAATACGATGCAGCAAATGATGTTGTCGTATCAAATGCATCTTGTACAACAAACTGTTTATCTCCAGTAGCTAAAGTATTAGATGAACAATTCGGTATTAAACGAGGTATGATGACAACTGTTCACTCATACACAAACGACCAAAAAATCTTAGATCTTCCACACAAAGACTACCGTCGTGCTCGTGCAGCTGCACAATCTATGATTCCAACTACTACTGGTGCTGCTGTTGCAGTAGCAAAAGTTTTACCACAACTTAAAGGTAAACTTGATGGTATGGCAATTCGCGTACCAACACCAAACGTATCACTAGTTGACTTAGTAGTAGAATTAGAAAAAGACGTAACTCCAGAAGATGTAAATGCAGCATTAAAAGCAGCTTCTGAAAATGAATTAAAAGGTGTTCTAGAATACTCAGAATTACCATTAGTATCAATTGATTACAACGGCAATGTTGCTTCATCTACAGTTGATAGTTTATCTACAATGGTTCTTGAAGGTAACCTTGTAAAAGTATTAGCTTGGTATGATAACGAATCAGGTTATTCTACTCGCGTAGTAGATTTAGCTGAATACATGGCAAAACAAGGTTTGTAATTCAAAAACCATAGCCATATAATGACCATATGTATATAATGAATTAGGGTAAAAGGAGAAGCAGTTTTTGTACTTCTCCTTTTTTTATGAAATAAGTAAGCGCTTCATTGATAATAATAAAATATTTTGGCTTTGTTGTTTTTTAACAATTTGTTGTGGAGAAGTAGCGGACGAAAAATTGGCTACACGAAATAAGGCAGTTGTGCTTGCGAGTATACTGGAAAATCTAAATAAAAAAATTTCTTTAATAAAATTTTGTATTACAATTTTTGTTGAAGTGGAATCAGCGAAAATTCTTTTTGTTCCAGGAGCAAGAAGAATTTTCTGCGACGAGTAATCGCAGGAGCAATCTTTACCTGCGGGAAAACGAGCCTGACGAGACCCCACAGCGAAGCGAGGAGGCTCGTCGGTTCGCCCGCGGAAAGCGAAGCTGATTCCACTTCTAGTAATACCTTATTTGTACAATAAATAGGAATTATATAGTTTTTCAGCGCTCTCCGTGTAACAATGCCAATTTTTTAATTGACTTGAAACGATTGAAGAAGCTATATTTGTTCATCATAATATAAGTGAAGAATGATGCTTATTTTTATCATAATTAAAAAGTTATAGACAATTGGAGGATGCACGATCATGTATCAAAAAAAGACAATGAATGATATTGAAGTAAAAGGAAAACGCGTATTTGTACGTGTGGATTTCAATGTACCAATGGAAGAAGGCAAAATTACCGACGACACTCGTATTCGAGCAGCGCTTCCTACAATCTCTTATTTAGTAGAAAAAGGGGCAAAAGTAATTTTAGCTAGTCATCTAGGACGTCCAAAAGGTGAAGTGAAAGAAGAGCTACGTCTAACGGCAGTTAGTGAACGTCTTTCTGAACTTATGGGTAAACCTGTCACTAAACTAGATGAATCTATTGGAGAAACAGTGGAACAAGCTGTAGGCAATATGAATGATGGTGATATCGTTCTATTAGAAAACGTTCGTTTCCATAAAGGCGAAGAAAAGAACGACCCTGCACTTGCTGAAAGCTTCGCAAAATTAGCAGATCTTTATGTCAATGATGCATTTGGTGCCGCTCATCGTGCACATGCTACAACAGCAGGAATTGCAGAATATTTACCAGCAGTTTCTGGTCTTTTAATGGAAAAAGAAATTGATGTTTTAGGTAAAGCATTATCAAACCCAGAACGCCCATTTACTGCAATTATCGGTGGTGCAAAAGTTAAAGATAAAATCGGTGTAATCGAAAATCTTTTAGATAAAGTAGACCATTTAATCATTGGTGGCGGTTTGTCTTATACATTCTCAAAAGCACAAGGTTATGATATAGGTAAATCATTATTAGAAGAAGATAAAATCGAATTAGCTAAATCATTTATCAAAAAAGCAGCTGAAAAAGGCGTTCAATTACATATGCCAGTGGATGCTGTTGTAGCAAACGAATTCTCGAAAGATGCAGAAACAAAAGTAGTTGATATCGATCAAATTCCAAGCGATTGGATGGGGTTAGATATCGGACCAAAAACAGCTGCAGAATATGCAGATGTTATTAAAAACTCAAAACTAATCATTTGGAATGGACCAATGGGTGTATTTGAAATTGATGCATTTGCAAATGGTACAAAATCAGTTGCAAAAGCAATGGCAGAAACAAAAGGATACACGATTATTGGTGGTGGCGATTCAGCAGCAGCAGTAGAAAAATTCCAAGTAGCAGACAAAATGAATCACATCTCAACTGGTGGCGGTGCTTCTCTTGAATTTATGGAAGGTAAAGAATTACCGGGTGTTGTCGCATTAAACGACAAATAATAATTATAGATGGAGGTACTTCACAATGCGTAAACCTATTATTGCTGGTAACTGGAAAATGTACAAAAAATTATCGGAAACAATTGAATTTGTAGAAGCAGTTAAAGCATC
>DATMJF010000499.1:0-5832 GCA_035554455.1 Rummeliibacillus sp. | reverse complement strand
GAACCAACTGATGCTTCTCAAATCGATAATTTACTTACAGCTGAAAAATACGCAGAACTAATCGAAGAATAATGATACTAGTAAAAGCGCCACACTTTTGTGTTGGCGTTTTTATGTATATATGCATTGATTTGGATAAAGTGAAACTTCCATCAGTGGGGGGATTACTGCCCGTTAATGCGGGATAAATTGTAAGGAGGAATCGGCATGTCTGACAAAGTGCTCATTGTTGAAGGCAGGCAAGATAAATTGCAAATCCAACCCCTATTAGCAGAAAATATTCCAATCCTTTGTACGAATGGGACAATTAGTGCGAGTAAATTAGAAGAGCTGATTTACCCCTATGAAGAATATGATCTATATGCATTTTTTGACGAAGATTATTCGGGTGACTGTTTACGCGCTTTAATGAAAAAAGAATATCCAGAAGCGTGTCATTTACGTACTCTTTCTTTATATAAGCAAGTAGAGGCCACGCCTAGAAAATATTTGGCTAGAATATTATTAGCTGCAGATTTCAAGATTCATCCAGTGTATCTTATAGAATAGGAATGACATTTTATGCAAGAATGGACAATAGAACAATGGGCGAATATGAAGGAAAGTGAGCAATTATGCGCATTCTATTTATACACCCCAATGTGTGGTACATGTATGGTTGCCTCCAAAATGATGGAAGTGATGGATCAGACATTACCGGATATTCCAATGGGAAAAGCTAACATAAATTATGTTGAACAAATAGCATATGATTACAAAATTGAAAGCGTCCCATGTTTACTGATTGCTGAAAACGGAAAAATTCGAGATAAGATTTATGCATTTCAATCAGTTTCTTATTTATTCGAAAAATTTCATAAAAAGGATTGACGATACTCACATAGAGTGGTAAAGTATCAAACATAAATTAAATAAATATTTAAGTCGCTCTTATTTAGAGAGGTGGAGGGAAGTGCCCTATGAAGCCCGGCAACCGTCACAGTGTGTGACACGGTGCCAATTCACGCAAAGTTTAACTTTGGAAGATGAGAGAACGGTTTTCGTATATTGTACGTTAGACCCTTCTGCGAATCTTGCAGAAGGGTCTTTTGTTTGTTGTAAGTGAAAATGGTTTGCTTAGTAGTGATGTAAAAATAGAAGGTGGTTTTGACAATGATTCAACTAGAGAATGTAGTAAAAAAATACAAAACCGCTAATGGATCTCTAACTGCAGTTGATGATGTTAATTTATCAATAAATGATGGGGAGATTTTTGGCATTATCGGTTACAGTGGCGCAGGTAAAAGTACTATGATTCGTTTACTAAATGGTTTAGAAAAACCTTCATCAGGTACGGTTACAGTAAATGGACAGAATATTTCAGCGATTAAGGGAAAAAACTTGAGAAATGCTCGTCATAAGATCAGTATGATATTCCAACACTTCAACTTATTATGGTCGAGAACAGTTGAGGAGAATATCGCTTTTCCACTAGAAATTGCAGGTATTAGTAAAGCTGAAAGAGAAAAGCGAGTACTTGAATTAGTAGAGTTAGTTGGTTTGAAAGGACGAGAAAAAGCGTATCCTTCACAACTCTCAGGCGGTCAAAAACAACGAGTAGGGATTGCTCGTGCATTAGCAAATAACCCAGAAGTGTTACTTTGTGACGAAGCGACTTCAGCACTTGACCCTGAAACAACGGATGCCATTTTAGATTTACTTGTTAGTATCAATGAAAAACTTGGACTAACAATCGTTTTAATCACACATGAAATGCATGTAATCCGCAAAATTTGTCACAGCGTTGCAGTGATGGAATCTGGGAAAATAGTAGAACAAGGTAATGTTTTAGAAGTTTTTCAATCTCCACAAGCAGATATTACAAAGAAATTCGTTTCTCAAGTGACGGAAACAGCGGGTCATAAGGAGTCGATTTCTCAGATGATTGACAATTATCCAAATGATCAACTAATTAAATTATTCTTTGTCGGTTCAAAAACAGAACAACCCGTCATTTCGCATCTCATTCGACAATTTGGTGTAGATATTAATATCGTTCACGGGAATATTTCCCCTACAAAAAGCGGTCCATACGGTACATTAATTGTTCGAATTATAGGAAGCGATAATAGTGTTGCAAAGGCTGTTCAATTTTTAGATGAGCAAGGTATTAAAACGGAGGTGATCAAGAATGCTTAATGATCTCTTTCCGAATGTAGATTGGGAACTAATGTGGGAAGCAACTAGAGAAACAATCTATATGACAACTGTTTCAACTTTTCTTACATTTATCATTGGATTATTACTAGGAATCTTGTTATTCCTTACAAGTCCAACACAACTTTGGGCCAATAAACTTGTCAACTTATTAACAGGTTCTGTTGTGAATATTTTCCGATCAATTCCATTTATCATTTTAGTTATTCTTTTAATTCCATTTACAGAATTTGTGTTAGGTTCTATTCGTGGGGCAAACGCAGCATTGCCAGCATTAATTATCGGTGCTGCTCCATTCTATGCTCGAATGGTTCTCATTGCTTTACGCGAAATTGATAAAGGTGTTATTGAAGCGGCACGCTCTATGGGTGCTAAAACTTGGACAATCATTTGGAAGGTGCTAATTCCAGAGTCATTACCAGCGTTAATTTCAGGTATTACCGTAACAGCTGTAGCATTAGTCGGTTACACGGCTATGGCGGGTGTAATTGGTGCAGGTGGTTTAGGGAACTTAGCGTTCATGGATGGCTTCCAACGAAGTCGTAATGATGTAACATTTGTCGCAACAGTATTAGTGTTAGTTATTGTATTTATCATTCAATTTATCGGAGACTTCATCACAGCGAAAACCGATAAACGATAATTTGGTGTATACGTTTTAACGTTCACATAAAGAAAAGAAAAGGGGCAAAAGACATGAAGAAACTTGTAGCAGGAATTCTAACAGCATCACTAGCATTAAGCTTAGCAGCTTGCGGAACTGGTGATAAATCATCTTCAAATGGTGATTCAAAAGAAACAAAATTAGTAGTAGGTGCTTCTAATGTACCGCACGCAGAAATCTTAGAAAAAGCAAAACCAATTCTAGAAAAAGAAGGCGTCGATTTAGAAATCGAAAAATACCAAGATTATATATTACCAAACAAAGACCTTGAATCGGACCGTTTAGACGCAAACTTTTTCCAACATAAACCATACCTGGAACAACAAATTAAAGACAATGGCTACGACTTTGTTAATGCAGGTGGAATCCATATCGAACCAATCGGTATCTACTCTAAAAAATATAAATCTCTAGATAAA
This sequence comes from Rummeliibacillus sp., assembly GCA_035554455.1. Classification (GTDB taxonomy): domain Bacteria; phylum Bacillota; class Bacilli; order Bacillales_A; family Planococcaceae; genus Rummeliibacillus. The sequence continues at coordinate 2,553 of DATMJF010000499.1, read as the reverse complement.
CTTCCAGATGGAGCAACAATCCTAATTAGTAACTCTGTATCAGACCAAGGACGTATTCTTACATTGTTAGAAGCAAAGGGCTTAATCACATTGAAAAAAGGTGTGGATAAAGCAGCTGCTGAAATTAAAGATATCGACAAAAATCCTAAACACTTAAAAATCGATGCAAAAACTGCACCAGAAATGTTAGTACAAATGTATGAACACAAAGAAGGAGATGCAGTTGTTATCAACTCTAACTTCGCGATTGATGCAGGCCTAACACCAACAAAAGATGCAATTGCTCTTGAAGATAGCAATTCTCCTTATGTAAATGTAGTTGCAGTTAAAAAAGAAAACAAAGATAACGCTGCTGTGAAAAAATTAGTGGATGTACTTCACTCGAAAGAAATTCAAGATTTCATCAACAAAGAATGGAAAGGTTCAGTCGTTCCAGTATCAAAATAATTGATTATAAACAAAAGACGTTAGAGCAGATGTTTGCTCTAACGTCTTTTGTTTACTGTTTGAATCAAGTTCATAATTCAAAGATTTAATAAAAAACACGAACATTAAATGGGCCATTGTAATTTGCCGTATCTATTAGAACGTTGTCTATGAAGCACCATCTAGAGCGGCATACTAAGTAAATACTGGAAATGAAATATTATCCGAATTATTGAGTTGTTTATTTAGAAAAAATTCGTATTTTTTAACTAGAAAAGCATATATGAAATTGATTCATTTTTATTTAAATTGAGATAATCTAGAAAAGAAACTACTAACAAAGTCCAAGAAAATTTGTTCAGAAGGGGATAGTTTTCGATTAATCGGATAAATAATACCCACGTTACGTGTAAACGGCGGTTCGACTAATGTTAACTTTGATGTACGACGTGGTGTGGCATCATAGAATGCACTTTCTGGTAAAAGACTAACCCCTATACCCGCTGCTACTAAACCTTTTAGAGCATCCATATCTTCACCTTCTGAACTAATCTTTGGTGTAAAGCCAACAGATTTACATGCTTCTACCGCAACTTTGTTTAAAATGAAACCTTCTGGGAACAATACGAAGCCTTCGTTACGCAACTCCGTTAACTGGATTTCATCTCTGTCTGCAAATCGGTGAGTAGCTGGAACAAGTGCCGCGATATTTTCTGTAAAAAGAATTTTCGTATTAATGTAATCGTTTTTTGCAGGAACAGGGCCTAAGAATGCTAAGTTCAATTCACGTTCCTTGACGGCGTTAATGAGATAACGATAGGAACCTTGTCGTAAGTGAAATGAAACACTAGGGTGCTCTTTTTTAAATGCTGAAATGACAGTTGGCAAAAGAAAGCTTGCAAGACTTGTTGGAAACCCGATTTTAATTGTTCCTTTTTCAGGATCCAAATATTCATCAACTTGTTTTTTTGCAAAATCAATTGCTTGTAACGCAGCAATTGTATATTTAAGGAAATTCTTACCAATCGGTGTCAGTTTTACGTTCCGTCCGACCCTTTCAAATAATTCAATTCCTAATTCTTCCTCTAAATTGGCAATTTGACGGCTTATTGCTGATTGTGCTACATGTAAATTTTCCGCAGCATCGGATATATGCTCTCTTTCCGCAACAGCAACAAAGTACCGCAGTTGTCGTAATTCCACGTCATGTCATCTCCCACTTATCTAATTTATAGATTAATACTATCCAAATTATATATTGTTAATATCAATTTGAAAATCTAAAATATATTTAAGTCATTTTTTATTTAAAAAGGAGGGAATCATATGACATTTCACCAAATTCCAACAGCACAAGGTTTATACTCTCCACAATTAGAACACGATGCATGTGGTATCGGTCTTTACGCACAATTGCAGGGTAAAGCAACACATGACATCGTGATGAAAGGCTTGGAAATGTTATGTAGATTAGACCATAGAGCTGGTCGCGGAAGTGATGGTAAAACTGGAGATGGATCTGGATTAATGGTCCAAATTCCAGATGCCTTTTTCCGTGACGTTTGCATAGATTGGACATTACCTGCTGTAGGGCAATATGGAGTAGGAATGTTATTTTTCGACAGAGATGAGCAAGTACAACAGGAAATTGAAAATAAACTAAACGATTTCATCATAGCAGAAGGTCAAGAATTACTTGGCTGGCGTACTGTACCAACTAATCCTGAGCCTTTAAGCGACACTGCGAAGGAAACTGCACCAGTTGTTCGTCAAGTGTTTATCAAGGCTGCGAATACAAATGATTCTCTTGCTTTTGAAAGAAAACTGTATCTGATTCGCAAACAAACAGAATTATGGGCAAAAAACAATAACAAAGACTTCTACTGTGCAAGCATGTCAAGCCGAACAATGGTGTTTAAGGGGTTATTGACACCAGAAGAAGTGGTTGAGTTTTATCTAGATTTACAAGATGAACGCTTCGCTTCTGCTTTTTCAATGGTACACTCACGTTACAGTACAAATACATTTCCATCTTGGGAACGTGCACATCCTAATCGTTATATTATTCATAATGGTGAGATTAATACATTAAGAGGTAATATCAACTGGATGAAAGCACGTGAGCAA
>DATMJF010000498.1:0-3578 GCA_035554455.1 Rummeliibacillus sp. | reverse complement strand
AGCATCCTGTTACCGAAGAAATTTCAGGACTTGATTTAGTAGAAGAACAATTAAAAATTGCAAATGGTGAGATTTTAACGGTTACTAGACAAGATTTAAAGAAAAATGGTCATGCGATTGAAGTTCGAATTTATGCAGAGCATCCAATTACATTTTTCCCTTCACCAGGTACGATTACAAATCTAGTTTTACCTTCAGGTGATGGCATTCGTCATGAAGTGGCAGTCGAAACAGGAAGCGTAGTCACTCCATTCTATGACCCAATGATTGCCAAATTAATCGTCTGGGCTCCAACTCGTACCGAAGCTTGTGAAAAATTAATAGATGCACTTTCCAATTATGTCATAGAAGGAATTCACACAAATATTCCTATGTTATTAGATGTTATAAAGCATGAACAGTTCAAAAGTGGAGTAACAACGACAAAATTTGTAGAGCAATATTATTTACCTGAAAGTTCAACAATTTGAAAATAAATGGGGGGTGGTCACATCAAATCAGTGCCACTTCTCTATAATATTTTTTATGCGGAGGGATAATATATGACGACAGTAAAAGCAAGTATGGCTGGTACGGTTTGGAAAATTCTTGTGGCTGAAGGGGATCAAGTAGAAGCTGGGCAAGATGTAGTGATTTTAGAATCTATGAAAATGGAAATTCCAATTGCAGCTGAAGAGGCGGGAACAGTCAAGCGGGTGATTGCAGCAGAAGGCGATTTCATTAATGTGGATGATGATTTAGTGGAGATTGAATAATGATACCACTTCCAACAAGCGTTCAAATTAAAGAAGTTGGTCCAAGAGATGGTCTGCAAAACGAAAAAAGTTTTTTCGAAACAACAGACAAAATCGCTTTTATTGATCGCTTAAGTGAAACAGGGCTCGATTACATAGAGGTAACGAGCTTTGTTCATCCTAAATGGATTCCGCAGCTAGCGGATGCTGTTGAGGTGTTAAACGCTATTAAGCGTCAAAAGGATATTACATATGCTGCACTTGTGCCAAATCGTCTAGGTTTGGAGCGGGCATTAGAAACAGGTGTAGATGAAGTAAGTGTCTTTATGTCAGCAAGTGAGGGACATAATAAAGCGAATATCAATAAAACTATTGATGAAACTTTTCCTGTGTTAAAGGAAGTAGTAGATGGTGCTTTATCTGCAGGTAAGACAGTGCGTGGCTATATTTCAACGGTGATTGGTTGCCCGTATGATGGTTATGTAAAACCTACTCAAGTGGTAAAAGTGGCAGAAAGGTTATTTGATATGGGGATTACGGAAATTTCCCTTGGAGATACAATTGGCGTTGGCGTACCAACACAAGTAGATGCCCTTCTAACCGAGGTGTTACAGCATTTTAATGGCAATCAATTAGCCATGCATTTTCATGATACACGAGGAACCGCATTAGCGAATGTGATGACAAGTCTATCACACGGAATTACAAAGTTTGATAGTGCTATAGGGGGACTAGGTGGCTGTCCATATGCAAAAGGTGCATCAGGCAATGTAGCGACAGAAGATTTGGTGTATTTACTCCACGGGATGGGCATTGAAACAGGGATCAGTCTTGATAAAATTCAGCAAACAGCATTGTTTATAGAACAAAAGCTTGGAAAACGATTAGATTCAAAGTTAGTGGCAGTTGCACGAGGGGAGGAACATTAATGTTACAGTTCGTACAACTAGAAATTGACCAAGGTGTCGCTATATTAACGTTATCAAGAGCTGAGGCGGCGAATGCCTTGACGGTTCAAATGTTAAGGGAGATAAAAGAAGCACTTGATTCGATTCAATACCATCAAGGGGTGCGCGTCGTCATTGTCACAGGACAAGGGGAAAAGGCTTTTTGTGCTGGTGCAGATTTAAAGGAACGAAACGGGATGACTGAAATAGAAGTAAGAAAAACTGTTGCTATGATTGGGCAAACAGTAAATGCTTTTGAATCTTTAGCTCAACCAGTCATTGCAGCCATCAATGGTGTCGCGTTTGGTGGAGGATTAGAATTGGCGCTTGCCTGCGATATCCGCATAGCAAGTAGTAAGGCGAAACTTGGCCTTACAGAAACTTCACTTGGCATCATTCCAGGTGCTGGAGGTACGCAGCGTCTACCGAGATTAATCGGGATTGGCAAAGCAAAAGAGCTAATATATACAGCGCGTCGTTTATCTGCTATAGAAGCTAAGGATTATGGGATTGTTGAACAAGTTGTAGAGCCTGATGAGCTGCTTTTAAAAGCAAAAGAACTTGCTAGTGAAATGGCAAAAAATGCGCCACTATCTCTTGTTCAGGCGAAGACAGCGATGAATCAAGGAATGCAAACCGATATTTCAACAGCACTGCAAATTGAATCTTTAGCTTATAGTCGTTTGCTCCATACAGAGGACCGACTTGAAGGTTTAAATGCTTTTAAAGAAAAACGAACACCAGTTTATCAGGGAAAATAAAAGGGGGATGGGTGAAATGGCAGAATTAACAACTGAAAGCAAACATGCGCAACTAAAAGATACAATTCTTAAAGGTGGGAAAGCAAAATATCACGAAAAAAATAAAGAGCAGGGGAAACTTTTTGTTCGTGAACGATTAGCGCTCTTATTTGATGAGGGGTTACTAACGGAAGATGGAACGTTTGCCAATATACTTGCTGGAGATTTACCAGCAGATGGTGTTGTCACAGGGATTGGAAAAATTCACGGTCGTACAGTATGTGTAATGGCAAATGATTCAACCATAAAAGCAGGATCTTGGGGAGCACGTACAGTAGAAAAAATCATTCGTATTCAAGAAACAGCTGAAAAGCTTGGGGTTCCGTTATTTTATTTAGTAGATTCTGCTGGTGCACGCATTACCGACCAAATCGACATGTTCCCTGGTCGTCGAGGTGCCGGACGTATTTTTTACAATCAAGTAAAATTATCAGGACGAATTCCACAAATTTGTTTACTATTTGGTCCATCTGCTGCAGGTGGAGCTTATATACCAGCATTTTGTGATGTCGTTGTCATGGTAGAGGGCAATGCATCTATGTATTTAGGTTCTCCTCGAATGGCTGAAATGGTGATTGGAGAAAAGGTAGACCTTGAAACAATGGGTGGCGCTAAGATGCATTGTTCTATATCAGGGTGTGGAGATGTGTTAGCAAAGACAGAACAAGAAGCTATTGCTTATGCACGTCAGTATATCAGTTATTTTCCAGACAATTTCAAAAATAAACCAACAATAGAACAACCTAAATTACCTGCTACATTTGAAAAAACGATTGCAGAATTGATTCCAGAAAATCAAAATGTTCCATTTAATATGTACGATTTAATCAATCGGTTTATTGATGAAGAGTCATTTTGTGAAGTAAAAAAATTATTTGCTGCGGAGATTATTACTGGATTTGCACGGGTTAATGGGCAATCTGTTGGAATCATTGCAAACCAACCACGTGTAAAAGGTGGTGTACTGTTCCCTGATTCAGCTGATAAAGCAGCGAAGTTTATAAGTCTTTGTGATGCCTTCCATATTCCTTTAATTTTCCTAGCTGATGTGCCAGGCTTTATGATTGGTACGCAGGTAGAGAAAATGGGTATCATTC
>DATMJF010000497.1:0-4736 GCA_035554455.1 Rummeliibacillus sp. | reverse complement strand
CATAGCCTAAAACGACCATTCCAAGCGAATCACCAACTAAAATCATATCGACGCCAGCATTTTCGGCCAGCATTGCTGAAGGATAATCATAAGCAGTTAACATAACAATTTTTTCTTTACGTTCTTTCATCTTTAGAAATTCAGTTGTGCTTTTCATTCAAGTTCCTCCTTTTTATGAGGAAGAAAACAAAAAAACCTTCTGTCAAAAATGGACAGAAGGGTAGTGTATCATCAGATTGAATCGTTTTCTTCCGTCCCTGTCTAAAAAGATCAAGGCAGATATTTTTGTTGTAGTATAAAAGAATACAATTTTGAGGTACGGTTCCCAAAGGATACTGTCCTGTGATAACACTATAACAATATTTAAAACGATAAACAATATTTAATTTTGAAGTTCAATATCAGCAGAATAGATGTTTTCAATCGTTCCATCGTCAAGTTGTAATTGTAAAATACCATCTTTTGTAATACCTAGCGCTTTTCCTACAAAAACATCACGAAGCGTTGTCGCTTTAATACGACTACCAATTGTACAGGAATACTTTTCCCATAAAGTTTTAATTTTCTCAAAGCCCTCTTCTACATATTGCTTACTATATTTTTCTAGATAATAAAGAAGCTTCGCTACAAGTTTTGCGCGGTCAACTTGTTTACCAGAAGCTATTTTTAACGATGTGGCAATGTTTACAATGTCCTCATCAAAATCTTCAAGTTCATGATTCACATTAATACCAATGCCCATAATAATCGCATTTACTCGATCTGGATCGGCTTGCATTTCTGTTAATATTCCAGTACATTTCAAACCATTTATTAATAGATCATTTGGCCATTTAATATCTGGCCGTACTCCAGTCACATCTTCTATGGCACTTGTAATGGCAACAGCAGCTACTAAAGTAAACTGCGGTGCGTCATAAGGAGGAACATCGGGACGCATGATGACACTCATCCAAATTCCTTTTCCCATTTGAGATTTCCATTCTCGCATTAAGCGCCCTCTACCTTCAGTTTGTTCCTCACATATAATGACTGTTCCATCAGGCGCTCCATCTTGAGCAAGTTGATGTGCTACTGTTTGAGTTGATGTTAATGATTCTTCATAAATTATTTGATTTCCAAAGTGCTCCGTTTCAAGTGCAGCAGTGATCTTTGCAGGGTCTAATGTATCTGGTGTTGAAAGCATGATGTATCCCTTTTTTCGAATAGATCGAAACGTATAACCTTCTTCTTCTAATTGTTTCATATGTTTCCAAATAGCTGTTCTTGAAATATTTAAGTCATCTGCCAATTGTTGTCCTGAGATTGGCTGACCATTTGCGGCAGATAAACGTTTTAATAGTTCGTATTTAATGGGTACGTTCACTCAAAAACCATTCCTTTATATGTTGTTGGTCATTTGACAGACGATTTTCAAGAATTTCTGTTAATATGTTTTCGAGAGTTTCTTTTAACCATGTTCCGCCTTTTTGACCACTCCACTTAATCAAATCATGCCCTGATACAACTAAATCCGTTTTCTTTTGAATAGCTAAATTCATTTTATTCTTTTTAATATCTTCTACAGATTTAGGCTGTGTTGGGGCTTTTTCGAGATAGCTAGCAAATTCATACGCTGTTTCCAAAACTTCTAAGTCAAATTCAAAATAATGTCTATTTGTCCAACCATCAGAAATTAACAATTGAAAAGCATCAATACTATCTTTTGCTCGTTTTTTTTCGTTATTAGAGCATTTAAAGGCACGCATTATTTCAACATCTTGTTGTGGTTGTAGTAGACAGAAAAAAGCCCAACCTTTCCACGATTCTAATCCTGCTTTAAAATCCTTCCAAGGGGCAATTTGGATATATTCACCTGGTAAAAATTCATCTAAACCGGATTGTTGAATATTTTGCATCGCTTTTTCAGGATGTTCACTAACGAAAATCTTGTCGAATTCAGCTTTTATACGCTCTTTTGCAATAAAATGTAGATCTTTAGCTTGTTTAGAAATAGCCTCAAATGTAGAGTCTTCTATTTGAAAACCTAGTTGTGCACTAAAACGAATAGCCCGCAGCATTCGTAAGGCATCCTCTTTAAATCGCTCTATTGGTTCTCCAACAGCTCTTATAACACCTTTTTGTAAATCTTCTTTACCGCCAAACAAATCAATAATTTCTTGATTTCCTGACATGGCCATTGCATTAATCGTAAAATCTCGTCGTTTTAAATCCTCTGCTAATGATGACACGAAATGAACTTCATCTGGGCGACGATGGTCTTGATAGGTTCCTTCTGTACGATATGTCGTTACTTCAACAGGACTTAAAGGATGAATAACGAGCACAGTACCGTGAGAAATACCTACATCTGCAGTTCTAGAAAAAACAGACTTCACTTCTACTGGTACTGCATTTGTCGCAACATCAACATCATTCGCTGTGTGACCTCGTAATGAATCACGAACAGCACCACCTACTATGAATGCCTCATAGCCATTTTCCTCAAGTGACGCAATTACGTCAAAAGCAGCCTTCCATGCCTTTTGCTCAATCATATTTTCGTGCCACCTTTTCATAAAGCGCCTCATATTGTTCCACAATATTCGATGAATGGAATCTATGATTTGCAGTATAAATAGCTGATTCTCTAAATTGCTGTAGCTTTTTGTCATCTTGTAGCAATTCAATTGCAAATTGTGCAGCCTTCTCATAATCGCCGAGTTCCACAATATAACCATTTTCACCATGCTCGATTACTTCGGGAATTCCACCAATATTCGTACCAATCCCTGGTACTCCACAAGCCATCGCTTCTAACAACACTAGCCCGAATGCTTCTTTTTCAGACATTAATAGCTTTAAGTCACTCATTGCATAAAGCTCCGATAGATTTTCTTGCTTACCTAAAAACAAAATATCTGAAGCAAATTCACACTTTTTCACTTCATGCATGATTTGATTTTTCTCTGGACCATCTCCGACTAATAATAATTTGGCAGGCATTGTTTCACGTACTTTTATAAATGTTCGAATGATATCCGGTACGTGTTTTACTTTTCTAAAGTTTGAAACATGTATTAACACTTTTTCGTTTTCTTGTATGTCAAAATCCTTTTTTAGCTGAGTTCCATCTTTTGGTGTATATTCACGTTCATCTACAAAATTATAGATGGTTTCAATCGGTTTTTCTGTTTCGATTAGATCATATGTCTGTTCTTTCAAAGAGTCGGATACTGCTGTTACTATATCTGATTTTTCAATACCATATCGAATTGCACTTGTTAAGGAAGAGTCATATCCTAAAACTGTTATATCTGTTCCATGTAATGTAGTGACAATTCCAATATCTTGTCCAGACATATCACGTGCTAATGCTGCACATACCGCGTGAGGTATCGCATAATGTACATGCAATACATCTAGCTCTTCACTTTGAATCACGTCTGCCATTTTACTCGCTAGTGCAATATCGTATGGTGGATATTGAAAAACGGAATAATTATTTACTTGAACTTCATGATAAAAAATATTTGGATAAATTTTATTTAAACGGAAAGGCATACTAGAAGTAATGAAATGAATTTCATGACCTCTTTCTGCCAACATTTTACCTAGCTCTGTTGCCATAACTCCAGAGCCTCCAACGGTCGGATAACATGTGATACCGATTTTTAATTTTTTCATCCGACCACTCCCTTTCTATTTTCTGCGTTCTTGTATTAAACGCCAATCGATAAATCCTTCTTGTAATCCCTTTAATAACACTTCAGCAGTACCCATATTGGTAGCCAACGGAATTTGATAAACATCACTTAAACGGATCAAAGCAGAGACATCTGGTTCATGAGGTTGTGCAGTTAATGGATCACGGAAGAAAATGACCATATCCATATCATTATTGGCAATCATACTCCCAATTTGTTGGTCTCCGCCTAATGGGCCTGAACGGAATCGCGTCACATCTAAGCCTGTTGCATCAATTACTCTTTGCCCAGTTGTACCTGTAGCAAATAACTTATGCTGAGCTAGAATGTCACGATATGCTGTCACAAATTGCACCATATCATCTTTTTTCTTGTCATGCGCAATTAATGCGATTTTCATATTACCATCCCTACCTTTTATAATATGTTTTCTAAACCATAAACTAATTCTTTTAAAACCATTACCTTTTCAATGGATAATTTTACACCTGTCATAAAGGATTTACGATCAAATGAATCATGACGCACTGTTAATAGCTCTCCAGTTCCACCAAATAGCACTTGTTGATGTGCAACCAATCCTGGTAAACGTACACTATGGATACGCATTCCATCAAAATCCGCACCTCTTGCACCAGGAATATTTTCATGTTCTTCTGGATGACCTTGTTTATGAGACACTCGATTTTCTGCCATCAATTGGGCTGTTTTTACCGCTGTACCAGAAGGTGCATCTAATTTTCTATCATGATGCATTTCGATGATTTCAATGTCAGGAAAATAGTTTGCAGCCATTTGGGCAAACTTCATCATTAAAACAGCACCAATCGCAAAGTTAGGTGCAATAATACAGCCTATTTCTGATGACTTTGCAAGATTGGTAAGTTCTTCTAACTGTCCATCAGTAAAACCTGTTGTTCCAATTACAGGACGTACACCTGCAAAAAGTGCAGTCTTCGTATGTTCATATCCTGCTAAAGGTGTTGTTAAGTCTACAAAAACATCTGCTTTTACTGCATCAAATAATGTATGTAATTCTGTATAAACAGG
>DATMJF010000496.1:0-2311 GCA_035554455.1 Rummeliibacillus sp. | reverse complement strand
AAAGAACATCAACTTCAAAGGCTTCAGACTGCTAATAGTCAGTTGCACGCACATCAACAAGAATTTATCGCGTATGAAAAAAATATTACACAACCTACACTTACTAGTAGCACTTGGCAAGGGATGTTAGCCAATAAGTTTGATCAAACACGCACCGAGCAGATGCTTACTAAATACCATGATTTGGACGGGCAACAATTCAGTTCTGTTTATACGGTATTTGGTGACAAGATGAAAAGCTTACAAGATGAAATAATTGCCATAAAACAGATTATTAGAGATCTTGAAGCAGCACTTGCTGCTGAAAGGGCGAAAGCCAAATAGTAAATTTAAAGTAATAGGGAGGAGCTATTTGATGAGTACCGAAATTAAAATCAAGCAAAATGAGATTGAACAAGCCCTTTCGAAGATGAAATCCTCTACAAATGCTCTTCATACTTCGTTTCCTTCTACAGTCGGCGAGGATAATGTTCTAACGCTCGTTCAGAAATGGAAAGACCTCCATCAAGCGCTCGAACAAGTGTTAAAATCCTACAAAGTCCTATTAATACAAAACGAAGAAGCAAGCCGACAAGCTGTTCAGAGTATGATCGAATTGGATCGCCAGCTGGGAGATTATAAACTGTTGAAATGAGAAATTTACACTGTGGGATAAAGAAAATTCCACTGTGTGAAGTTTTACTTTATGTTAAGTGAGGTGGATCGATATTACGAAGGTAGTAGATGTTACTGGCTTACAGAATGGAATAGAGAATACACTCAAATCATTAAAAAATAAACAAACTGAGATAACTGAGGTTGAAACGGCGGTGCAAGGGATTATTGCACTAGAAGATGCCTTTAAAGGAAAAAGTGGTGATGCGATACGGGATTATTATAAAGAAGCACATCTGCCATTTATCTCTTATTACAAAGCTTTTATAGAAGATTATGAAAGTAAACTAAAAATCATGGACAATGAATTACATGCGCTAGAATCCGCTAGTAATGGCAGGATTGTCGAATCATTTTTAACAGGAGAGTTAAAAAGTAGCCTGCAAAACACAGCCAATCATACAATCACGTTAACAGACGAAGCGAATAAAACGATTCTTTCGGTACAGGACATTGTTGCAGCACCACAATTAAGTGATACATCCTTTCTTGAAGAAGTCGATGACGCGAAAAAGCAAATTAATGATACGGTAGAAAAAATGCATCAATTTGATTACAATCAAAGTAATGCCCTAGAACAATTATCCAATGATGTCTCGAATATGCAAAACTACATAGATGGCATCAAATCGCATTTTAAAAGTGGTAAGTTACAACTAGAAAACTATACAAGTGGCACCTTAAATAAGTATCAATTGGATGACTTGCTTTTGGAAGCGGGAAGCACCTGTTCTAGAGAAGACACAGAAGAAGTCGATAAAATCGAAGAACTGAAAGAGAAACTTTTAAAGGCATCTTCTATAGACGAATATTTGAAGATTGCGGAAGAAATTGGCGATGCAAACCTAGATGAAGATCAGAAACAAATCGTCACCATATTTAAAACAGCGAAAGGTATCAAAGATGGCCTCTACGAAGCGGGAAAAGACTTCTTGACAGGGATACGTGATGCCGTCCTCCATCCAGTAAAAACGGTAGAGAGCACAATCCAAGCGATAGCCCACCCAATCGAAACATACGATTATATTTCGAAATCAATCAGTGATTCTTTTGTTCGAGATGTGATCAACGGAGATGCCGAGTCACGTGCACGATGGATATCCTATGCAACAGGAACCGTCGTGACTTCCGTGGTTGGAACCAAAGGGGCAGGAGCTGTATCAAAGGCAGGAATGGCAACTACGAAAGCCGCAGCCAAAGCAGGAGTAAGCACAGTAAAGGGTGCACTAAAAGAAACCTCCATCCCCAACCTATTTCCATATGCACCCCAACACCAACTAGCCGGTGTGAATGTAGGCGGTGTTCCTTTTAATACGGTGAATAGTATTGGGTTGAGAGATCGGTTGCTTTCTATGGCACAAAAAGTTTCTAATTCAAGCAGAGCACCATTTACGGGGAAAAGCGTTTCAGTACCATGGTTAAGTGATAAATACAATGCTGTTGAAATAAAAGGGAAAGTTAAAGCTAAGGGTGAAATAAAAGATATTGATAGAAGAGTTTATACACTAAAAGATTTAGATATAAATCAACTGAGTGAAGGAGGAAAAACAAATTTAGAATTAATGAAGGATGGGAATGCACCATTTGCAAAGGATGGGTCCCAAATTAATCTGCATCATCTACTTCAGGAAGAGCCAGGTACTATGGTAGAGATACC
>DATMJF010000495.1:0-33622 GCA_035554455.1 Rummeliibacillus sp. | reverse complement strand
AATTCCATCAAAGACTATTAGTTGTTATCTGGATCTTGAGTTTACTGTCCATTATTATGTTATTCTTCATCAGACCATTTAAAATCGAAATGAACAAGGAAAACTTTTTACTAAGCACTATTCGAAAGTGGCCATTTGATGTACGAGCATTTTGCTTATTCATCACTGGGTATGGTGTCATTATTGACTTATTTGTGTTGTCAGATCATCTATCTTTCACAAGCTTTATCGATCATTTGTTTATAGCAGAATTGATCATAGCTATTCCTATTCTCTATTTTCTCGTATGGTTTGCAGTGATGCAGTTACTTCTAATGATAGAAGATATGAATACGGAAGAAAAAAGGTTAAGAGCTTATAAAAAATCCCTTAGTCTACATGTTGCACAGGATTTAAGGAATCTATTTTTATCCATGAGCGTTGGATTACAATCTGTTGCACTTTTAGTTATTGTCTTTTTAGCAGGAGTTGGGATTGTAGGGGCAATGACCGCATATGATTTGGTGCCGGTCTATATCGTGTTATTCTTTACAATTGCTTTACCTGCAATGATTATTTTCTTACGTCGTATGAGCTATTTAAATAAAATCATGAAGCAAACGGAAGATATAGCTGAAGGACGTTTAAACAGTGAAATTAAAGTTCGAGGTAAATTAGCATTAGCAAAGCATGCAGCTAATTTAAATCGATTACGTGAAGGTGTTCGTAATTCTTTAACAGAGCAGGCGAAAAGTGAGCGGCTAAAAACAGAGTTAATCACTAATGTAAGCCATGACTTAAGAACACCACTTACTTCAATTATTACGTATACTGATTTATTGAAAAATCCCGATTTAACCGAGGATGAGCGTAATAGCTATGTGTCGATTTTAGATAAAAAATCTCAACGCTTAAAAACGCTCATCGAGGACTTATTTGAAGTATCGAAAATGGCTTCCGGCAACATAGAATTGCAAAAGCAAAAAGTAAATTTGAATCAGCTATTGAAGCAAGCCCTTGGAGAACATGAAGAAGACATGGAAAAAGCTGCAATGGATTTCCGTATTCATATAACAGATGAAGTATTAATGGCATATGTTGATGGACAAAAATGGTGGCGTGTGTTGGATAATCTCATTATTAATGCTTTTAAATACACTTTAGAAGGTACGCGAGTCTATATTTCATTGGATAAAGTAGAGCAACAAGCACAGTTTGTGATCAAAAACATTACGAAATATGAGCTAGGGGACCAAAATGTAGAGGAGTTATATGAACGCTTTAAACGTGCAGATACATCGCGCCATACAGACGGGTCTGGACTTGGTTTAGCCATTTCACAATCTATTGTAGACTTACATGAAGGTAAAATGGATATTACTGTAGATGGAGATTTATTCAAAGTAACTGTCACTGTTCCAATAGTTTAAAATAAAAAATAGCTATACCGAGATTTCGGTATAGCTATTTTTTGTCAGTATATTAAGATAAATCTTCCCATGCTTTAATATTTTGCATGGCACACATTGCTTCAGTAGCCATTTGGAAATAATACGATGCTTTTTTATATTCATTTTGTTCACATAATAAATTGCCAAGCAATGTAGTATATTTATATACGTTTTTGAAGTCTTGTGTTAGATGGAAGAAATCAATAGCGTTAGCGATAAGTTTTTCATCAAAATTATTTAGATGATGTATTATTTTGTAAGTATTAAAATGATAGATGTATTCTTTTGCGGTTTCTTCTATAGAATGATCTTCTATCAGTTGTAAACCTTTTTGGCACCATGTCTCAACACTTGTCGTATTATTTAACTTGGAATATTCTTTGACCATAGAATGGATTGTAATAAGAATACGCATAGGCTCCTTTTTGACAGCTAAACTTTTTCTATAATAAGAAATAGCTCCTCTGGAATCTCCTTCTAAAGCATAAACGTATCCTAAATTTTGAAATATAATACCATAATTTTCTTCTAAATTGTATTTATTGCACACATTATAGCAATTGTCGAAGATTTCGAGTGCACAATTATAATGACCATTTTGTATATGAGATAGACCTAATCTTATATAACAGTTGACCAATTGCTGATGATAATCTAATTCTGTATAGAGTTTCAATGCTTGCTGTGCGTACTCAATTGCATTTAATGTTCGGTATAACTTATGATATACCGAGCTTAACATGAAATAATATTCAGCTTTTTCCCATTTAGTAAGCTGAATATTGGGCATTAATATTCCGGCTTTTTCAAGAAAAGATAATCCTGTTTTGTATTTTTTAGAACGAAAACAATACAAATAACTGTTGGTATAATAGAAGAATTTTTGGTGATCATTTAAATTTTCTTCCATAGTAGTCAACGCATTTAGAAGAGTTTGGATTTTATCTAAAGGTTCGTCCGTCATTAAGAACATACGGAGTAGTCTTATGTTAAATGTATAGAAATTTTCTACATTACTAAATTCTAGATTCATCGATTTATAATATTCTATTGTTTTTTTCGTTAGGGATGGATCATTTTTTAGAAGAACTTTTTTAATGACTTTATAGCTATCTTCCATAAATTGTTCTTCATCTACGTCTATGTAATAATCCAAGTTAATATGTAATCGTTTAAGAAGTGCATTTTTCACTTCATCTTGTGGGATTTGTTTGCCACTTTCAATTTTACTTAGATAAGAAGTAGAACAAATATCTTGGGCTAATGCTTTTTGAGTTATATGTTGTTTGATGCGTTCAGATTTTAAAATATTCCCAATATTTTGCATAATAATCCTTTCAAATTTTGTACTATTTTTTGAATTATTGCATGATTTTAAAGGAATTTGAATCGGTAGAAAGGTGCATTTTTCGCAAACTATTTACAAATTTGCGAAATTTTTATTATAAAAAGGAAAGGATATGGAAAAAACCACCCATTTTGAGTGGCTTCATACTATTTAATTGGAACGAGTTGATGATTAAATGCATAAACGACTGCTTGTGTACGATCTTGTACTTCTAATTTGGAAAGAATATTACTTACATGTGTTTTGACAGTTTTTAAAGCGATAAATAGTTCGTCCGCAATGTCTTGATTGGTTTTTCCTTGAGCCATTAGTAAAAGGACTTCATGTTCACGTTCTGTTAAATCATTGTGAAGTGGTTTATCCTTGTGGCGCATCCGCTGCATCATTTTATTTGTTACTTCTGGTTCTAAAATAGGTTGACCATCACAGGTACTACGAATGGCTTCAGCAATTTGTTTGGCATTTGTTGTTTTAAGTAAATAGCTGATCGCTCCAGCTTCTAAAGCAGGATATACCTTGTCATCGTCTAAAAAACTAGTAACAATCATTATTTTAGCTTCTGGCCATTGTTTGATAATTGCTTCTGTTGCTTCAGCGCCAGTCATTATTGGCATAACCATATCCATTAAAATGATATCAGGCCGATGTTCTAGTGCTAGGTCGACAGCTTCCCCACCATTTGCAGCTTCAGCAACAACCGTCATATCAGGTTGCGCTTGTAAGTAGGCAGAAACGCCAATACGCACCATTTCATGATCATCAGCTAATAGAATCCGAATCATTCTTTACCATCTCCTGTTCTACTGGAATTTGTATTTCAACGACTGTACCTTGTGATGGGACAGATACGATTTTACATGTTCCGCCTATTTCGACTGCACGTTCTTCTATATTGTGTAAACCATAGGAACCGGCTTTTTCATCAACTGTCTTAAAGCCAACACCATTATCTTGTACCCGGAAGATAACGCGTTTATTTCGTTCAACAAGTAGTAATTCTAGTTCTGTTGCTTTCGCGTGTCTTAATGTATTAGATAAGGTTTCTTGAGCGATTCGGAATAAATGATCCTCAGCACCTTTTGATAGATGTACATCTTCTAAGCGATATTTAATTTTAAAGGATACTTTTTGCTGCAATTCAACTAATAGATCTTCCATCCCTTTAGTCAATGATTTGTTTTTTAATGCAACAGGGCGAAGGTGAAGTAATAGTGCGCGCATTTCGAGCTGTGCTTGTTGAACAATTTGTTCCGTTTGTAAGAGCGTATTCTTTGTATGATTAGGCAAATCTTCAGCTGCTGTTTCATTAACGGTTGAAAGTAGCATAGAAGCAGCGAATAGTTGTTGTGAGACAGAATCATGAAGTTCTCTTGCTAGACGTTGTCTTTCTTGAATAATACGTTCTTGAATGATTTGGTCTTGATTGACCGCTTTATCATTCGTTAGTTTTTGCAGACTTTTACGTTGAGTGCTGATTAATTCTTTTGTGTCATTTAATGATTTTTGTAAACTAGTATTTACATCAAATGTTTCATGTGGAATATTGTCACTTTTTATTACATTTTGCAAAGCTTGCTCGAATTGTTGATCCTTTTGATGTGCCAATAGCATGCTCCAAGACGCTATACAAATGCTGAAAATAAAAAGTAATGTAATAAATAAAATGATGATAGGTAAATCCCAATGATGTGTCGTCCATAGAAATACCCAGTTGTCTAACTTAGTGCCGAAAAGAATAAAGAAAATCGTAACTAAAATGGCAATTTCAAAGAAGAATACGCTAATCATTCGAGTTAAAAATTTTGTCATTGGCGAATCACCTCAACATCTCCAAAAAATGTTGATACGGTAATAATTAGTTCAGCACTGGCTTCTTCAATATGTTCATAGCCATCACGGAGTGTAATGGTATCGTGCCAAACACGCGGGAAGTTGGTACCAAAACATTTTGCCTCACCAACAAATGTATTGTAATGAAGACGTACAGGTAATTCATAAGGAACAATAATCCGGATTTTTCCAAATCCTTGGCGAATGGAAATAAGCGAAGTGCCCTTTGGTAATACGGTTTGAGTTGTATCAATATGCAAGTCACCTACAAAACTTTGAATATGTACATCTTGCCACTCATAAGATTGCAGAGGTGTGCTTTGAAATGAAAAAAATTTGTTTTTAATAGGTTGATCAATTGCTTGCGTGGATACAGGTTTTGCAAATGAAATTTGAATCGGATCGCCCTTTTTCATTTGCCATAACACATAAATTAAAGTAGCTACAACGATAATTCGTAAGCTCCACATGGACATTAGTGCAATCGCTATACAAAATACACCGCCCCAAAAAAGCCATTTTCGCCTTTTACGCATGCTAATATAAATGAAAAAAGCTCCGAGAATCGCAAACATGATGCTGCCATTTTCAAAAAATGTTTCTTCTATAAAGATAAGCAAGAAAGCGGTAACCGCAAGCATTGTCAGTTTGTTTGTTGAAAAATGAGTCATTGGTGGCCTCCTTCTAAAACATAAAAGCAAAAAAGAGAAGGGATACCTCCTCTTTTTCAGTATAACGATCGTCCTGTGGAAGTCTAGTTATTGCAGCAATTCTGGAGTATTTTTTTTAGTTGCTTGTTTTTCAAGTAGTGCTAATCGTTCCTCCATAGAAGTCACTTCATGTTGACGGTCAATTTTTTGTCCTAGATGTTCTATATAATTTTCCATTGTTTCAAATGTATCTAGTTTGTCGTTAATACTACCTGTAGATTCTGGATGTAGTACGTGATCCATTTGGTTATGTGCGCGGACAACATTTTCCTTTCCCATAAGTTGCAATTGGCGAACTTTCATATCTTTTATCTTGTGTTTCATTTCTTCATATTTACGTTCGAGTCCAAATAATTCTTCAATAGTCTTGTCTATACTATTTCTTAAAACAATGCTACGTTGTTCATATGCCTGGATTTCATGTTCTGCAAAATCGATTAAATCTTGTTCACCGCTTAATTTTGCAAGATCTAATTGTTTTGAACGTTTGTCGTGCATTTCCATCGTTTCTTCAAGTTCTTTTTCAAGCTTTTGTTTCAGTGTTCCTTGTCTTTCTAACCATTTACCTGTCTCTTCTGTTTGTTTTTCTGCTTCGCGAATGTATTGATTTAACATCGCGATTGGATTTTTTTCTTCTTTCTTATCGAATAGATGATGAAGATCCGCTTCAATTGTGTATTTTAATCGTTGAAATAAGTTGACCATGATTAGTACCCCCTGTTATTTTGTTAGTTCTTTCCATTGATTTTCAAAGCTTGTGAATGGGTCGTCCTTTTTTGGAGCGAAGAAAGAATTACTTTTTTCTGAGCCATTCCATTTGTGGAAGACAAACCATAAAATTGCGATTGCAGCTAAGCCGATAAAGCCTGGGATATTTGCAGTAGTTGTTAATAATCCTGCAACGGCAACAAGTGCCCAAACAACTTTTGAAAAAGTAGAATTACTTTTTATATAAAAGTGAATTCCTGCAAATAAAATGGCTGCTGAAATGGCTAAGCCTGATAAAGCTCCTAAAGAACCTAAAATTGTAATACCAGCGATGACGCCGATGATGAATAAACCAAATTTCTTCATTGGTTATTTCCTCCCTTCGTTTGTACCTTTATGATACGCAGAAATTGGTTTTATCCAAACGGGCTTGAAGTGGATTTTTGACTAGGTCTAGAGGCTGAGATAATCTAAGACTAGCTATTAATTGGATTAAATGGTGTATTCTATGTAAAATGTTTTACATGGAAAGTTTGAATATAGGATTCAAAAAGGAGATATCCAATAATGCTAAAAAAAGTAATAGTAGGTTTATTGTTTTTTGTTTTATATAATGCCATTGTCTATTATCTTGGTTGGAATATTTACCATTGGTTAGAAGCTGCTTTTCATATGAAGATGCCGATTGTTTTCTCAATTATTTGGTTGTACTTTGCTTATAGTATTGTCATTAGTAATATCAATGAACGTTTTCGGATAACGAAAGTAGTCAGTTGCTATTGGATGATTCTAATGGAGTACGGTTTACTATTATTCCCGATTGCAAACTTGTTGTTATGGCTCGTTCCTTCATTACATATGATGTGGGTAGGGTATATTATTTTGTTCCTATTTATTGTAATCATTGGATTTGGTTCATATATGGCGTATTCGCCAATCGTTCACACGAAAACACTACAAGTAAAAAAGCAACAGGAAAAAAGCCGAAACTTTCGAATGGTCATTGCTTCCGATTTCCATCTTGGTATATTGTCCAATAAAAAACTTTTGAAGAAGTTTGTTACACGTTCGAATGCTGCAAAACCAGATGTTGTTTTTCTAGTTGGTGATATTGTTGATGATCATCCTTATTGGTATAAAGCATACGGCATGGATGAAGTCATGAAGACATTAACTTCCACATATGGTGTTTATGGTGTGCTAGGAAACCATGAGTACTACGGGAAAGAGATTCCAACATTTGTGAATGAAATGAAAAAATCTGGAGTGGAAATTTTGCGAGACGAAACAATTTGTGTAGCGGATTCGTTTTATGTAACAGGAAGAGAAGACAAGACAAATAAAAATCGCAAATCTCTACAACAATTATCTACTGTGGTTAATCATCGATTACCATGGATTGTTATGGACCATACGCCGTCAGACTTAGAAACTCCAGTAGAACTCCAGGTTGATGTACATCTCTCTGGACATACCCATTTAGGCCAAATGTGGCCAAATCAGTGGATTACAAAAAGAATTTTTGAACTGGATTATGGTTATCTATTGAAAAATACGACACATATACTTGTTTCTTCAGGCTTCGGTTTTTGGGGGCCACCGATTCGCACAAATAGTCGAAGTGAAATGTGGGTAGTTGATGTTGAGCTAACGGACTAATTTAATAAAACTTTAAGATAGCTTCTACTTCTAATATGTTATGATAGTTTTACTAGAAATGAATGTTAGTTAACATCATTCGTAAATAAAAAAGAATAAGGAGATACTATGGACTTTTTAGAACTTTTAAAATCCATTATTTTGGGTTTTGTAGAGGGGATGACAGAATTTGCTCCGGTTTCATCTACAGGTCATATGATTATAGTCGATGATATGTGGTTGAAAACACCAGAGTTTTTAGGAGAATCTTCTGCAAATACATTTAAAATTGTTATTCAGTTAGGATCTATCATGGCTGTTGTTGTGGTCATGTGGAAACGGATGCTAAGCCTTGTTGGTTTATATAAAATAGAAGGGCAAAAGCCCCATCATCGATTTAATTTATTACATGTTATTATCGGTGTGATTCCAGCAGGGGTATTAGGCGTATTGTTAGAGAATTTTATCGATAGTCATTTATTTGGTATTAAACCAGTTATCTTTAGTCTTTTTGTTGGTGCAATATTTATGATTGTAGCAGATAAATTCGGACCAAAGAGACCGAAAGTTACATCATTAGATGATTTATCTTATGCACAAGCCTTTAAAATTGGCTTAATCCAATGCTTATCACTATGGCCAGGTTTTTCACGTTCAGGTGCTACAATTTCAGGTGGGGTATTACTTGGTTTAGACCACCGTACAGCATCTGATTTCACATTTATCATGGCGGTGCCAATTATGGCAGGTGCTAGTGGATTGTCACTTCTTAAACACTGGAACGAAATCAACTTCGGTGATATGGGCTTCTATGTAGCTGGCTTTGTCAGTGCATTTGTGTTTGCACTTATTTCAATTAAGTTCTTCTTAAAATTAGTTTCAAGAGTAAAATTAGTTCCATTTGCAATTTATCGAATCGTATTAGCAATCATACTTGCGATTATTGTATTTATGTAATGAAAAAAGGTACCTTAAAGGGTATCTTTTTTTGTGTTTTTAAGGCTCTATTCTATTTGTTGAGGTGTTCGCAATTTAGAGAAATGTAGTAAAAAAGTGAGGTCAATGCCCCGACACTCCTGCTGAAAAACCGATTGCCGAGACCAAGGAGTGAGCGAAAGCGAGGTCATTGAAAAAGTCAAAATGCATGAATTTTAATAATAAAATTTTGTGATGCAATTTTTGTTGAAGTGGAATCAGTGAAGACTCCTGCGGGAAAGCGAGCCAAAGAGACCCCACAGCGCAGCGAGGAGGCTCGTCGGTTCGCCAGCGGAAAGCGAAGCTGATTCCACTTCATGTTATAGCAGATTTGTACTATAAAAATTAGGGGTAAAATCGCTTTTCAGTGTCCTTAGCGAAAACGAATGAGGAGGCTTGACGGTCGGTCGGCAGAAAGGAAGGGATAGGCACCGAAACGGGTTCTTTAGAAATTTCGAAGTCTTACCCCAACCTTTGGCATAGAACCGTATTTAAAAAGATTACAAATTTTCCTTCTTAGTATATTCTCATAAAGACATGGTACGATAAAGTAAAACTTTAAAAATAGGGAATCATGGCCCATTAGCTAGTAGATAAAAGAAAAATGGTAGGTGATTGCAGTTTGGTAGAGCGAATTTTAATTATAGAAGATGAGGAAAAGATTGCACGTGTACTGCAATTAGAATTAGAGTTTGAAGGTTATGAAACGGGTATTGCTTATACAGGTTCAGATGGTCTTATTTTATATCGTGAACAACAGTGGGATTTAATCTTATTAGATATAATGATGCCTGTTATGAGTGGAATTGAAGTGTTAAAACGAATCCGAGCAACAGAATTTTCAACGCCAGTTCTAATGTTAACTGCAAAGGATGAACTTGAGGATAAAGTTTCAGGGTTAGACCTTGGGGCAAATGATTATATTACAAAACCATTTGAAATTGAAGAATTACTTGCACGTATTCGAGTAGCATTAAGATTTCAGAAAAAAAATCAAGAAGTGTCTGCAAACGCTAAAGAAAAAGATACATTTTTCCATGAATATGCTGGACTTTCAATGCATGAAAAAACACGTGAAGTGATTAAAGATGGTGTTGCAATTGATTTAACTCCTCGTGAATTTGAGCTGTTGTTATATTTATTGAAACATCCAAAACAAGTACTAACACGTGAACAGATTTTAGATAGAGTATGGGGATATGATTATTACGGGGATACAAATGTTGTCGATGTTTATATTCGATATGTCCGCCAGAAAATAGATAAAGGAAGTAATAATCCACTAATCCAAACTGTTCGTGGAGTAGGATATGTATTAAAGGAACAATCACATGAAGCTTAAGACAAAAATTCACATTTTCTCAACTATACTTATGCTCATTATTTTAGTATTGACGACAATTGGTATTTATTTCTTATATAAAAAGATGGCGTACGATACAGAGTACCGACAATTATTAGATGAATCGCAAGAACTTGTGACATCCATTAGCCAAACAAGTATGATAAACGATCCTGCAACTATTTTACGAGCGTATATCCCATCGAATGGTGGGATTCGTATTGTCGATGATCGTGGTAAATCCTTGGTATCTGTACAATCGATGGAAGGTATTGAAAACTATAAACCAAAACTACAAGATGAGAATTATCAAGTAGAAACATATAAAGGTAAGACGATTTTATCTTTTAATATACCCGTTATTTGGACTGATGGCTCAGTTGTATATGTGCAAATGATGCAATCAATGAAAAATGTTGCAAGTACCTTATCATTATTGAAACTTGTACTAAGTGGAATGACTGTATTAGCTGCCATTCTTGTATTGTTGTCTAGTATGACACTGGCTGAAATCGTTCTTAGACCGATCCAACGTCTCACAGCTACGATGAAACGGAGCAGTAAATCAGGAACTTTCGAAAAAATTGATGTTAGTAAACAAGGTAAGGACGAACTAGGGGAAATGAGTCAAACTTTCAATGATATGATGTCGCAGCTCGAACAAAATTATCGTAAGCAAGAGCAATTTGTATCGAATGCTTCACATGAGTTAAAAACTCCCTTAACGGTCATTGAAAGTTATGCAAGATTATTAAAACGTCGGGGCTTTGATAATAAGGAAGTAGCTGAAGAATCTGTAGAAGCTATTTTAAGTGAATCCATTCGAATGTCTGAAATGATTCAACAGATGCTAGAGTTAGCCAAAAATAAAGAACGAATACCCGTTCAAAAAGATAGAGTAGATATCCATAACTTATTAGACCAAACGTTAAATCAAATGCATCAAGCATATAATAGAAGTTTTTACTTACATGGAAAAGGACCTGTATTCCTTACTACAGATGAACAAAAGATAAAGCAGTTGCTCTTTATTTTTCTAGAAAATGCCCGTCGTTATAGTGATGAAGATATCCATGTGTATTTATCAGAAAATCCACTTGTCATAAAAATTCAAGATAGTGGAGAAGGAATTGCAGCAGAACATATTCCCCACCTTTTTGAGCGCTTTTATAGAGTGAGTCAAGATCGTAATCGTAAAACAGGAGGCACTGGACTTGGACTTGCAATCGCTAAAGAAATTGCAGCACAATTGAATATCGATTTATCTGTAGAAAGTACAGTTGGAGTGGGTACAACGATGATATTGACATTTAATAAGTTAGAGGAGGAACAACAACATGAGGAAATTTAAAAATGGAACTCTTCTAACTTTCATAATATTGATATCTATCACTGTTTTCATTGTTTTTTTTATGTGGAATAATATGTCAAGTGCAAATTACAAAACAACTGCGGAAGTGTATAAAAATATCGAAACAATGTATGGAGGAGAAATTACAACCTTCAAAAATAATGGCAATAAGTATGAGATGGAGCTTTCAAAGAATGGTGCAGTTTATTATATCGAAGTAGAATCGAAAGACGGAAAGATTTCGAAAATGAAAAGAACCGATTTGAAAGGAATAAAGCAAGAAGATTTACTTTCTAACAAAGAATTACAAAAAATCATCAAGGGAAATTATCAGGGCGAAATTTCACGTGTGCTTTTAAATACAGGACAAGATATACCCGTATATCAAGTGCAAATTATCGATCAAACTAAAAAGTTAAATGTCGAGATTGACGCAATTACCGGGGATATTCTTTCAGAGACCCAAATAGATACAGAAACAGACCCTTCTGTTGTAAGTAAAAGAGAAGCGGAGAAAATTGCTAAGAAAAAATTGAATGGCAATATTCGAAATACCACTTATTTTGAAACAAGTAGTGGTGGTTATTATTTAGTGGAGATTGAAGCAAAAGGACGAATAGAAACCTTCCAGATTCATGCAGTATCAGGCAAAATAATGTCGGTTACAAGTAAGTAATATTTCTCATTAAATTCTAATATTACTCTTTTAGTATTTTCATTTTCATCCTGTACATTTTAGTTGAACCTATCATGCTTTTACGGGCAGTAAGTTGCCCCCACTAACTAACCCTACTCACTAAATGGATTCTTGAAAAGGGGCCGTACTGTCTGTAATGCGGGATAAAAGGAGGACGAAAAAAATGAAAAAAACGATGATTGCATTCGCAATTACAGGCTGTCTAGCAGTTTCAGGAGTTGTGGCAGTTGCAGCACAAAATACTGGCAAACATAATATTTTATCTTCCGAGGAAATTTCCAAAAAAGCTTTAAGCTATGTAAAAGGACAAGTATATAAAGTTGAACTAGATCATGAAAAACGTGGTCCAGTATATGATGTAGATGTGAAAAATAAACAAGCAAAGTACGAGTTGAAATTGGACGCTAAAACAGGTGAACTACTAGAAAAGTCAACAAAATATACTTCGGATTTTGCCTTGGATCATAAAATGATTGGACTTGAAAGAGCAAAGAAAATCGCTTTGAAAGTAGTAAATGGTAAAATTCAAAATGCAAAATTAAACGAAGATAATGATATATATGAAATTGAAATTCTCAAAGGAAAATTCGAATATGATATCGATATTAATGCTTATACAGGTAAAATCGTTAAAAAAAATAAAGAAAAAATGACAACATCCAATAGAAAAGCAATTAGTTTAAATAAAGCAAAACAAATTGCACTAAATTATATTAATGGTGTTGTTCAAAAAGCAAAATACGATAGCCATCGCGGCATATATGAAATTCATGTTGCCAAAAACTCAACGACCTATAAATTTAATATTGATGCCTATACAGGAGAAATCCTAAAAGGTGAAAGCAAAGGTGCAACGAATACAGTATCGAGTTATGGAATAGGTGTTGAAAAAGCGAAACAAATAGCTTTAAATGCTGTGGGTGGAACAGTAATAGAAGCTACCTTAGACAATGACGATGGTGTTTATGAAGTAAAAGTGCAAAATGGAGATTTTGTATATCAAGTTGAGATCAATGCGATAACTGGTGTCATTGTTAAACAAGAAAAGGGAGACTCTTCACAGTCTTTGAATAACAATGGAACAACGGTGATTGGTATCGAAAAAGCAAAACAAATTGCTTTATCAAAAGTATCTGGAACTGTAACATCAACAAACTATGATCAAGATAATGGTGTATATGAAATCTCAATTTCGGCTAATGGATATGAATATGATTTTGACATTAATGCACAAACGGGAGATATCATCAAACAAGATCAAAAATCAGTAGAAAGCGCATCGGCTAATAACGATTCTGCTATCATTACATCACAACAAGCATCTCAAATTGCTTTAACAAAAGCAAAAGGAACCGTTACGAAAATCGATTTAGAAAATGGCGTATATGACGTAGAAATTTTAGATGGCACATATCAATACGCAATTAAAATCGATGCACAAACCGGAGATGTTCTAAGTGTTAATAAAGATTACGAAGATTAGAGATTCAATAAAAAGAAAAATTGGTATGGAAATAATCCTGTCTATAGGAGTCGCTCTAAAAAAATACCTATGAAGGGTAGCTTTCTTCAGCTTTCGGTCATGCTTCAATGCTATTTGATATAGAAAAAAATATAATTAAGAATCTCACTTGGTAGTTCTTTTTCTTTAATTGTGCAATTGTGCTTGTCTAAGATAAACACAATATGTTAGATTATATATATTATAAAAACACAATATATAGTATGAAGACGATAATTGGTACCAGCAATGGTGTAAAAGGGAATTCGGTTCGATGCCGAAGCTGTCCCCGCAACTGTAGGTGTGGACATTTGTCAAAAAGCCACTGAGCAATGCTTGGGAAGGATGACAAAATGGATGAAACACAAGCCAGTAGACCTGCCAAATTTTCGTTTTGCGACACTTTCTTCGGGGGTTGAGAAGTGGGGGCTAATGATTGCAGTATTTATTCACTTTCATGTGGAATTTTTTTGCTGTCATTTTGTTTCCATTTCAATTAGAGCGATTGTTCTGCCGATGAAGCTGACAGTCGCTCTTATTTTGTGTAAAAAAGGAGACGACAAGATGATAACAATTATAGATGAAAAAGAAACAGTATTGCAGCGATTAGAGGGTGAATTTGGCAAAGAGGAAATGAGCCCTTTACGACGTAAGCATGAACGATTTGTACAAAAACATCCTGATGTGACAGAAGAAGAATGGACAAGAGCACTAGCATTAGATGCATTAAGCTTTCTAGATGAAGACGAACCCTATTGGACATTTGCTGCTGCACGTCTATTACTAATGGAAATCTATCAAAAAGCTGCTGTTGCACGACAAGTTACTGTAGAAGATGTCTATAAAGTATTTCCAGAACAAGTTCATAAACTAGTTGGAAAAGGTCTCTATAATCCTGTGTTAGTAGAAGCTTATTCAGAAGACGAACTACAACAACTGGCCTTCACAATAGAGTCAAAACGGGATGAACTTTTTACATATATAGGACTAAAAACATTAATAGATCGATATGTGACACGTGATTTTGATAAAACGCCAATTGAACTACCACAGGAACGTTGGATGGTCATTGCGATGACGTTAATGCAAAATGAAAAAGAAGATCGTATTGAAAAAGTAAAAGAAGCTTATTGGGCGATGAGTAATCTGTATATGACAACAGCAACACCTACATTATCAAATGCCGGAAAGACACACGGACAATTATCAAGCTGCTTTATCGATACAGTAGATGATAGTTTGCAAGGTATTTACGATTCCAATACAGATGTTGCGACACTTTCTAAATTTGGTGGTGGTATTGGTGTATATATGGGTAAAGTCCGTAGCCGTGGTTCGTCTATTCGCGGATTTAAAGGGGCATCTAGCGGTGTAATTCCATGGATCAAGCAATTAAATAATACAGCCGTATCGGTAGACCAACTTGGACAACGTCAAGGAGCGATTGCCGTTTACTTGGATGTCTGGCATAAAGATATTTTTTCATTCCTTGATTTGAAATTAAATAATGGTGATGAACGCATGCGTGCACATGATATTTTCACAGGTGTATGTCTACCAGATATTTTCATGGAAGCAGTAGAAAATCGTGATGATTGGTATTTGTTTGACCCTTATGAAGTACGTTCCCTTATGGGATATGGATTAGAAGATTGTTATGATGAAAAACGAGGCGAAGGTTCATTCCGTGCAAACTATTTAGCATGTGTGCAAAATACTTTATTGTCACGTGAAGCCGTACCAGCAATTGATATTATGAAAAGAATTATGCGTAGTCAGTTAGAAACAGGTGTACCATTCATGTTCTATCGTGATGAGGTCAACCGAAAAAATCCAAACAAACATAAAGGCATGATTTACTCATCTAATTTGTGTACAGAAATCGCACAAAATATGTCACCAACAGAATTTGAATCAGTAGAACTTGAAAATGATATGATCGTCACTCGCCGTAAACCAGGAGATTTTGTTGTATGTAATCTATCTTCTATTAACTTGGGTAGAGCAGTACCAGCAAATGTATTAGAACGCTTAATTCCAATTCAAGTACGTATGCTTGATAATGTGATTGATTTAAATGCAATCCCAGTAAAACAAGCGGCTCATACGAATGCACGCTATCGTGGAATTGGCCTTGGTACATTTGGTTGGCATCATCTACTTGCTACTTCAGGAATTGCTTGGGAGTCAGAAACAGCGGTTAAATTCGCAGATGAATTATATGAAAAAATTGCTTACTTAACGATTCAATCTTCTATGAAATTAGCAGAAGAAAAAGGCGCATATCCATTATTTGAAGGTTCTGATTGGCAAACAGGTAGCTATTTCGAAAGCCGTGGCTATCATGACGAAAAATGGGTATCCCTACATCAAGAGGTTGTTGAAAAAGGAATGCGTAATGGTTATGTAATGGCTGTTGCACCAAACTCAACAACATCAATCATTGCAGGAAGTACAGCAAGTATCGATCCAATCTTCCAAAAGAGTTATTCTGAAGAGAAAAAGGATTATAAAATTCCAGTTACAGTGCCGGATTTAAACGAAAAAACGACATGGTATTACAAATCAGCATACTTTATCGACCAAAACTGGACAATCAAGCAAAATGCAGCGCGTGCACGCCATATTGACCAAGGGATTTCATTAAATCTTTACGTGCAAAATACAATTAAAGCGAAAGATTTACTAGCACTTCATCTAAATGCATGGAACAGCGGTATTAAAACAACTTATTATGTCCGTTCTACATCCGTTGAATTACTAGAATGTGAATCATGTGCAAGCTAATTAGGGGAGATAAATAATGACTGAAATAAAAAAACGTTTACTAATGGATAAAGAAGCACCAAATCGTTCGACTAAAATCGTCAACGGTCGTTCTTCAAATATATTAAACTGGGATGATGTCCGTTTCAGTTGGGCTTACCCAAAATATAAAAAAATGCTAGGTAACTTCTGGACACCTTTTGAGATTAATATGAGCAATGATATTAAACAATTTCCACAGTTAACAGCTGATGAAAAGAAAGCATTTAAGAAAATTATTGGTTTACTAGCATTACTTGATAGTGTTCAAACAGATTATGCAGGGCGTATTGCAGATTATTTAACAGATTCAAGCATAAATGCATTGATGATTATTTTGGCGCAACAAGAAGTGATTCACAACCATTCTTATTCTTATATATTATCCAGTCTTGTTTCAAAAGATGAACAGGATGAAGTATTCGATTTTTGGCGTACAGAACCTGTGTTGGAAAAACGTAATGATTTTGTTATTAAAGGATATAAGCAATTTGCAGAAGAACCAACTGTTGAACATATGCTAGATTCAATTGTCTATGATGTCATTTTAGAAGGTTTATTCTTCTACTCAGGATTCTCTTTCTTCTATCACTTAGCACGCAATCAAAAAATGGTTGCAACAAGCACAATGATCAACTATATTAACCGTGATGAACAATTGCATGTTGATTTATTCGTTAAAATTTATAAAGAACTGTTAGAAGAATACCCAGAATACGATACGCCAGAACGTGCTGAAAAAGTAGAAATGATCTTCCGTGAAGCAGCAGAACTTGAAATTGAATGGGGCCGAGAAGTAATTGGCGATAAAATCGATGGTTTAGATATTGAAGATGTTGAAGACTATATTTACTTTTATGCAAATGTTCGTTGTACACAACTAGGCTATGAACGACCTTTCGAAGGCTATCGCAAAAACCCGATGAAATGGATTAAAGCCTATGAAGATGTCGACCTAGGCAAAACAGACTTCTTTGAACAACGCTCACGTCAATATGTAAAAGTAAATGTTCAAGATAATGGGTTTGATGAATTATAAAATTTGTATAGAATTGAATGGATGTAAAATTAGAAAATGCCACGTTTGTCATATATTTGACAAACGTGGCATTTTTATTGCAATATTATTGACTCGATTTCCTTACCATAAATAATAAGAAGAATAAAATAGGTAAGATAAATATCACAGAGGATGTAATACCACTTGCTATAGTAGTATATAATGCGATTGTTCCAATAATGGGTCCACCTGCAATTTGACCAATTGCATCTAATTGTCCGAACATTGATAAAGCCGTAGCACGGCCTCTGGACTCTAATCTTTCATTTGTCATGATGCTTATTAAAGGATAGTGAATTTTTCGCAGTGTACTTGCCATCAAGTAAGTTATGACAGCGAGTAAGAAATTTGAACTAAACGCAAAGCTTAAGATCATCAAGATTAACAAGCTATTCGAAACGAATAGAACAATAGAATAATTTTTGCTAAATCGACGTTCTACAAATTGCAAAGCGACGATATTCAACAAAAAGGTAATGGCATAAAATGCACCAAACCAATAGATGGATGTTTCTTCAGATATATGAAAATCCTCTAAAAAATGAGCTCCCCATAATCGATCAAATCCTTCACTTGCTAATCCTGAAAATATTGTAATCATTGCTATACCTACAAGCATTGTGTTGCCATGAATTTGTTTGGTACCTGCACGAATTGTTTTGATCAAATGTCGAATTGCTGAAATTTCTTTCATTTGGGTTACTTTTATGAATTTTGTTTCGGGCATGAAAAATAACAGAGCGAAAGCAAGTAATATAAGCATAGCACCTGCAGTAATAATCGAAACTTTTACTGAAAATAGTACAGCAATACAAACGCTGAGGATGATGCCAAGAAATTGTCCTAATGATTCAAATTGTGCACCCTTTAAAAATACAGAATCTAAATTTTTACCATCTAACTCATCTACAATCCAAGCCTCTTCCGCCCCACTAATAAATGTCCACCCTAATCCCCAAAGTCCTGAAGCAATAGCTATTGACCAAAATGATGGAATAACGCCTTCAAGTATATGTGCCAATCCAACGATTAAAGTACCAATGAACAATGATCGCTTACGGCCAAAATGATCAGCCACTAATCCTGTAGGCATTTCGAATAGAAAAATGGTTGTTTCCATAATTGTCCCAATAATAACGAGTTGAAGTGGATTAAGGTTAGCATTCACAATATAATAAATTGCATTAATAGTGAATACCATCTGTATAAACAGTGAGCGTAGACTGGTAATCGTAAAATAGATATTTTGTGTTTTCAATTTCTTTCCTCCGAATATATAGAATTTCGGAGGTCAAACTCTCAATTTTAAGACAGTATGTCCTCCGAGTTTATGTTGAAAGTTTGAAATAGGCTTTTCATATTCGTTCACTCCTTTATTAAAAGTAAGTTAAGTATATCATATGAAATGATAAAATTGATATTTTTATATAAAATGGAATATTTTATGTATTACCATACTATTTGTAGGAAGATAACAATTTACCTGAATTATTCATGATTGCAGGTAAAAATGATTATGCTTTCTTGCTGGTCCGCGGAAATGGATCGGTTTCTACCCAACCCCAATGGTAACGAGAGCTCATTAAAATATTCACTTATTTCATGCACAAGATAGGCGAACAAATCCGATCATATCCGTTTTGTTAGCCTATTTGAAAAAATCTATGAATACTCAAGGATTTAGAATATTTTCGATGGAAATTTAAAAAGATGGCACTTTTATTTAAGATGCCATCTTTTTTGGTATGTGTAAGGTGGAATGGGGGCTCTAATTACCAAAGTTTAAATTCTTTTGGTCTCAGCGGAGAATTTTGCACGATATCATATATTGGGAAGGTATATGCGATAAGGATTAAAGCGACTTTGTGCAGATGTATCTAGTTTCCTTCTTTCCCTCTGCTTAAAAACGATCAAGATATAAGTTTAAAATTAGAGCCCAAGCGGCTACAATGAAAATGCCAACGCCCATAACAAAAAAGAAAGTACCTTTTAAGTTTGCTTCTGGCTGTTTTTTGTCTCCCATGAATAAGCCTCCCTTTAACTTTGTTTCTAACGATTTCTTTGCATACAGATTACCCATATAAGCAAAGATTAATTCTAGAGAAAAGATTTTAGGCAAAGATAAAATGTATGAATCGAAAAGTAGAATTATTGTTTTGAATGGATGAAATGCCTTTTCTATTGAGACTTAATTGCTTGAGGCGTGGATACAATTTGATTTTTAGTGGATTAGGGTGTTTATTTCGTGGGTAGCGTGCTCTATTTCATGGATTAACCATACATACTTACGAACTCTCTTCATTGTTAAAACAAAGGAGTTGTCTAAAAGTCCATGTTTTAATATATGGAATTTAAAAAAGGAGGGCACTGAAAAACGATTTTATTCCTAATTTTTATAGTTCAAATCTGTTATAACATGAAGTGGAATCAGCTTCGCTTTCCTCGGGCGAACCGTCGAGCCTCCTCGCTGTGCTCCTGCCTTGCTTTGCTAGCTTTGTCGCAGAAAAAATTTCGCTGTGGGGTCTCGTCTGGCATGCTTTCCGCAGGAGAGTCGCGAATTCTTTTTGATTCAAATATCTTATTCATATCATCAATTTTAGTTCATTATTAAAGGAGTTATCCTTTTTAGGACAACTCCTTCAATAACAATACAGATAACCCTCCTCAGACGAGGGAAAAGGCGGTCTCCGTATTTAAATTAGTTATCACTAAAAAGGTTAAATATTCCTCCGATACCTTTTTCGTCTGCTGATGAGCCTCCTAGAGTTCCTGGGGCTGCTGCGAATACTCTGCTTGCTAATCGGCTGAATGGAAGGGATTGAATCCATACAGTGCCTGGTCCACTAAGTGTTGCGAAGAATAAGCCTTCACCACCGAATAATGCTGTTTTAACGCCTCCAACAGCTTCAATGCTGTAATCGACTGAACCAGTCATTGCAACAAGACATCCTGTATCGACGCGAAGTTTTTCTCCTGGTTGAAGATCTTTACGGACAATTGTACCGCCAGCATGAATGAATGCCATACCATCGCCTTCTAATTTTTGCATGATGAAACCTTCACCACCGAAGAAACCAGTACCTAATTTTCTCTGAAATTCGACACCAATTGAAACCCCTTTTGCAGCTGCAAGAAAGGCATCTTTTTGACAGATAATTTTGCCGTCAAATCCACTTAGATCCATAGGGATAATTTTCCCTGGATAAGGTGCTGCGAAAGAAACATGTTTTTTCCCCATACCTTCATTTGTGAATGTTGTGATAAATAGACTTTCGCCTGTGATTAGACGTTTACCAGCGCCCATTAACTTACCCATAAAGCCACTACCGCCGCTTTGTGCACCATCCCCAAATACAGTTTCCATACGAATACCGTCTTCCATCATCATTAGTGAGCCTGCTTCAGCAACGACAGTTTCGTTTGGATCCAATTCTACCTCAACAAATTGCATATCATCGCCATGTAATTTGTAATCAATCTCATGATTATTCATATTATTTTCCTCCGAATCGTATAATCTGTTCAGTATAAGTATATATACGATTAGCTAAATAAAAAAGTTTCAACTTTACAAATTTATGTATAACGAGTAAGAAAATAAAAAATAGCCTTAGTAAAATAAAGGATATTTCCGCTTCTTGTAGAAATATTATTAGTTAATAAAGCAATTTAATGCATTAAGTGAGGAGGGCATACATGAGTATCCAACTACAGCATTATTTTGGGGACAATTTCAGACATTAGAGAATGAGAAGTATGTAGGTGTATTTAATCCAGCGAATGGACAGGAGCTAGCGACGGTACCAATGGCATCACAGTAGAAGGTATTTTATGGAGTGCATTTGGTACAGCAGGGCAGCGTTGTACAGCATGTAGTCGTGTTATTGTGCATAAAGATATTAAAGAAGAATTGGAACAGCGCCTATTAGAAGCAATGGAACAATTAACAATTGGAGACGGTCTCGATGAATCTATAAAAATTGGCCCAGTCATTAATAAGGTGGCATTGTACAAGATTAATAGTTATGTAGAAATTGGTCAACAGGAGGGAGCAAAGCTACTTACTGGAGGCAAAATTTTAAAAGAATCTCCATTTGATCAAGGCTATTTTTACGAACCAACATTGTTCACAGATGTAGCCCCAGATGCACGTATTGTTCAAGAGGAAATCTTCGGACCTGTCGTATCACTCATTTCGGTAACTAGTCTAGAGGAAGCGATTGCCGTCATCAATAGTGTTCAATATGGCCTTTCCAGCTCTATTTTTACAAAGGATATCAATAAAGCATTCCAAGCACAACGCGATTTAGATACTTGGATTGTTTATGTAAACGCAGGTACAATTGGTGCTGAAATACACCTGCCTTTTGGAGGGACAAAAGGAACGGGTAATGGTCACAGGGATTCTGGAATTGCTGCATTGGATGTCTATACAGAATGGAAAAGTATTTACATTGATTATAGTGGTAAATTGCAACGCGCACAAATCGATACAGAATAACACATGAGGGGGAATATAGTATGAAAATTGCAGTATTAGGTGCTGGTTTAATGGGTAAAGAAGTTGCTCGAGATTTAGTGAGAAACCACAATGTTGAAAGAGTTTACTTGGCAGATTTAAATGTAGCACAAGCACAGCAATTTGCAGATACACTTCAAACGGACAAAATTGAGGTACTACAATTAGACGCGACAAATGACCAACAACTTAAAGTTGTGATGTCTAAAGCGAATGTTGTGATCAATGCATTATTTTATAAGTTCAATGAAAAAGTAGCGCGTACAGCAATTGAAGTTGGGGTTCACTCGGTGGATTTAGGGGGACATATAGGTGGAGTAACAGAAGAAATATTAAAACTAAACAATGCAGCAAAAGCAAAAGGCATTACACTTATACCAGATTTAGGCGTTGCACCAGGTATGATTAATATCTTAGCTGGTTTCGGGTCTTCCAAATTAGATCATGTAAAATCCATTAAAATTTATGTAGGTGGTATTCCGGTCGTAAAAGAGCCACCTTTAGAATATAATGTTGTTTTTTCATTAGAGGGTGTTTTCGATCATTATACAGACGTTTCCCATGTTGTACGCAATGGGAAGTTATGTGAAATTCCGTCCTTATCTGAAATTGAACCATTCTATTTCAATGGTTTTAGTGGATTAGAGGCCTTCCATACTTCAGGTGGATTATCAACACTAGCACAATCTTACCCAAATGTTCAAACATTAGAATATAAAACTGTTCGTTATACTGGACATGCAGAAAAATTTAAACTACTTGTTGACTTAGGTTTAACAAGTAAGGAAACAGAGGTAACCATTAACGGAACAACGGTTAAGGCTCGTGACGTATTACGTGAAGTATTGCAAAGTAAAATTGAGCTTGGTGATAAGCGGGATGTGGTATTACTACGTGTTGTAGTAAGTGGAGAAAGTAATGAAGAAGCAGTAACTTATGAATATGAGATGGCTACTTATAGAGATCCAGAGAATAACGAAACAGCCATGGCATTAGCAACAGCGAATACCATTTCAGTAGTCGCTCAATTAATAGGTGATGGTACTATTACTGACAGAGGTGTATTTCCGCCAGAAAAAATTGTACCAGGAAAGGAATACATTCGTGAAATGCAACATCGCGGCGTTGTCATTAGAGAGACAAAGCATCGCTCTACGAACATCGTTAAGGGGTGAGAATGATAATTGGCAAATACTTAATAATTGAGAATAAGTAATATCGTAATTAGTCCGTCGCTTCACAGTTACAAAGTTTAATAAATGGATGGAGCATTTAAGAAATTACATTGCAATAAAAGGGGTATCTAAATGTTCAAGTTGAACTTTAGGATACCCCTTTTGCATTATTTCTTTTTAGTTTCGTTTAATTCTGAAACAGTTACAAATGAATAACCCTGTTTTTCAAGATAAGTAATGACTGCATCGAGTCCATCTGCAGTTGGCATATGGATATCGTGCATTAAAATAATAGACCCTGGATAAGTTCCCTTTTTAACATATTCCAATAACTTTTGTGAATTATGATGTTCCCAATCCCTTGTATCTACACTCCATAAAATGACGGGCAATTTCGTTTGAGTGCGAACTCTGTTGTCAACAGATCCATATGGTGGTCTAAAGAGAGTAGGATTATGGCCAGTTGCTTTCTTTATAGCTGCACTTGTTCTTGTTAACTGGCTTTTAATTTGTGTATTTGTTAGATTCTTTAAATTAGGGTGTGAATACGTATGATTTCCAATTTCATGACCTGCTTCTTGAACTTGCTTTGCCATCTTAGGATTTGCATTCACTTGAGAGCCAACCATAAAGAATGTTGCTTTAATATTGTGTTTTTTTAAGATTTTTAAAACTTTTGGTGTTACAGTGTCACTCGGACCGTCATCAAATGTTAATGCTACTAGTTTATTCGATTTTTTCTTAATTGGTTTTTTCACTTCTACTTTAAACGGCTTTGCCAGTATACTATTTATAGATGATAAAGGAACATTAATCTTCTTTATTTGTGTACTATCTTTGGATAGTTTACTGCTATTGAAGTAAACAGTATATGTTTTGTCAGTAAGAGAATAGTTTTCAAAGTTTACCCAAATAGGTTTTAAATTTTCTTTAACTGCAGAAGTAGTTGTTAACTTTTTCAAATCTGGATCATTACTTATTTGTGTTTTCACTGCTTTTGATAAAGTAGTAAGATTTTTTTGAGATTGAATAACATCTTGAAGTAAAATTTGCTTATTGTTTTTCTTATCATATATAAAAGTTTTTACATTTTTTTGTTTAGGACCTATACCTGTGTATATAGTTTGTGTTAAAACAAATGAGTAGTAGTTTTTTTTATGTACGACAGTTTTATAGGTAATGTTAAGACTGCCAACTAAAGTGTCATCATTATGAAGTAATACTTCCATATCTTTTAAATATTGATCGCGAACTTTATGTATGGTATCTGTTACTGATTGATTGAATACTTTACTAGTTGTATTGGGATATTGGATAGTATAAGGTGCGTTTTTATTGGTTGATTTCTCTGTCACAATATATATACCATCGTATTTTGACTTTTCCTTCACAACGTCTGATGAAGCAGCTAATGCGATGTTATCAGACTCGTCGGAAGAAGCCGTTCCATCTCGTGTAGTAACTAAAAAAAGCGTTAAAGCGGTTAGTGTCAAGATGGCACCTATTAATAGAAGGTTAACCCAACGTGGTTTCTTCTTTGGATGAATAGTAGTCACTTCCCAACTGCCTCCTTTATACTTGATGATTCCATTCTAACTTATTAGACATGGAAAAAGAGTAAAAAGTTTTAAAAATATTACATTTTGATTAATTATTTTCAGAAAAGATAATTCTACGCATGAGGTGAGCGGAAAAATGATTGAAATAACACAAGAAGAATTAGCCATTGATTGTTTTCTTCTCGCAGGACGTATGCTCATTCAAAGTGGAGCGGAAACGTATCGTGCAGAGGATACGATGCTTAGAATGGCAAGCTCACAAGGACTAACGGATGCCCAAAGTTTTGTGACACCTACTGGTATTATATTTTCTGCAGGACATAAACGTCCCACAAGAATTGCACAAATTTCGAGTCGTACAACAGACTTAGAAAAGATTGCGCTTATTAATTCAGTTTCTAGAAAGTTAACTGCTGGTGTGGTTACACTTGAAGAGGCTTATGAAGAGTTACTAAAGATTGAGCGTACAAATTTGTTTTTTCCTATTTGGGTTCAGGTTGTGGCCTCGGCAATTGCGAGTGGTTGTTTTTTAATCCTATTTAAGGGCACATGGATTGATGTCCCATTCGCTGTAATTACTGGAGGAGTTGGCTATCTAATCTTCTTAGCAATGCATTCTTTAACGAAGGTAAAGTTTTTTGCTGAATTTACAGGTTCTTTATTTGTGGGGTTACTATCGGTTTTATTCTATAAAATCGGATGGGGATATCAACTTGATAAGATTGTTATTGGTTCGGTAATGCCATTAGTGCCTGGGCTACCGATTGCAAATGCTGTACGTGATTTAATGGCAGGACATTTTGTATCTGGTGTTGCAAAAGGAATGGAAGCACTTCTTACAGCTTTTGCAATTGGCGCTGGTATAGCTCTAGCACTGTCTTTTTAGGAGGAATTTTATGGATTGGTTTGTTCAAGGTATTCTTAGTTTTATAGGAACTGCAGGGTTTGGCATTATATTTAATGCACCAAAAAGGACATTATTCCATTGTGGCTTAGTTGGTATGACAGGTTGGCTCATCTATTATGCTTTTATACAAAAAGGTATAGATGCAGTTTTTGCCACATTTGCGGGAGCTTTCTTGATTTCGATTGTGGCCCATGTTCTTGCTCGACAATTTAAGACACCAATGATTGTGTTTAGTGTTGCTGGCATTATTCCTTTAGTTCCTGGTGGTCTAGCTTATAATGCAATGCGTACTATTGTAGAAAATGATTACGTTAAAAGTATTCAATATGGTGCAAGAGTATTTATTATTGCGGGTGCAATTGTAATGGGGCTGGTATTTGCTGAGGTATTTATGCAACTGATCTTTAATGAAATTCGTAAGAGAAAAGCAAAATTATCAAAGATGACTTCATAAAATTTCATATAAAAGCGATTGAATTCTTATAAAATTGGATTCAATCGCTTTTTTGTATACTATTATTGAAAGTTGTGAGTGTGTGAAGAAAAAACTATGAGTGAATTTTCACTTTATAATAGCTTTTCAACTTCTTTTGCCTCAATTGGGCGACTTATATGGTAACCTTGGATAGCATCGCAGCCAAATTCTGTTAGGATATCTTGTTGTTCCTGCGTTTCAACACCTTCTGCCAGTACACTCATATTAATTGATTTCCCAAATTGAATCATACCTTGGATCAGCATTTGACTTTTGGGTTGATATTGAATAGTTGAAATAAATGTTTGGTCAATTTTAATTTGAGATAATGGCAATAGTTGCATATAACGGAATGAAGCATATCCTGTTCCAAAGTCATCAAGCACAAATACAATTCCCTCATTTTGCAGTTGTTTCATTTGTTGTATGATGGAAGTTTCTGCCTCTGCTTCTAATGCAAATTTTTCTGTTATTTCAATATGAATCAATTCAGCTGGACAATCAGTGTCTTCAAGTATTCTGCGTACTTGTTTAACCATATTTTTATCACGGAACTCACGTACAGAAGAGTTAATGCTTACTTTTAAATCTATTCCTTTTCTATGCCATGCAGCCGCTTGTAAACATGCTTGTTCTAACATAAAGGAACCAATATCATTGATTAATCCCGTTTCTTCAGCGATAGGAATTAATATCTCTGGCGAAACTGTACCAATTTCTTCATCTTCCCAACGAACTAAAGCTTCTACTGTTGTAATTTTTCCTGTTTTTAAATCCAACTGCGGTTGATACAAGACTTTTAAATCTTTTTTGTCTAATGCTACAAGAAGACGTTTTTCGATAACAGACTTTTTATGCAACGCTTTATGATCTGCTTTCGTAAGGCTTGAGATACTGCCGCCACCTTCAGATTGTACTTTTTGAATTGCAGCATACGAGGCTTTCATTAGATGAGTAAATGAAATCTGATCATCTGGATACTTTGTAATACCTCCACTAATGGAAAGAGGTAAAGTAGAATTGTTTATATATATTGGGTGCTGTTCTAAATATTTTAGGAAACCTTGAATAAACCATTCGCCAAGTGGAGTTATCACAACAAATTCATCAATGCTCACACGTGCCATCGAGCTGTCTTGGAAAAACATTTTCATACGTTGTGTAAATTCTTGAAGTAATATTTGTTCAGCTTGATCGTCATATAGTTCTTTTAAAGAATAGAATTTATCAATACTAAAATAGACAAAAGTAAAATGATGATTTTCTGAAATCATTGTATTGACAATTTGTTCTAAACGATAGCGATTCATTAGACCTGTTTCTTGATCGATATAGGCGATTTTTTCAAGTCGATATTGTAATCTTTTTTTATCAGTAATATCGTTTTCTAACAAGATAAAATTGGAAGGCTTTTTTGAAGAAGTGAAAATAGGAATCGCTGTTAAGTCTACCCAATAGGATTGACCATCTTTTGTGATTTTTTCAGCTTCACCTTTCCATTGTTTACCATTCTGTAAAGATTTCCAAATCGCATCTGCTATCACGGAGCTTTCAGGAGTTTGAGGGAACATTTGCCAAAAGGTTTTCCCGATTATTCTTTTTGGTGTCCAATTGCTATATTTTAAGAATAAATTATTTGCATATGTAATTAAACCTTCTGGATCTATAGACAGCATCATAAATGATGATTCTAAGCCATCTCGGATACTTGTAAACTCATTAAACGATAATAGGTCTTGTTGTTCTTCTGTTCCTAAGTTAAATTGACAGTAAATATAGCGGTTATTATCAATTGTAAATGCTTTTAAAGTTATTGGCGCATTGACAGTTTCGCCTTTTTTAGTGGGAAAAGTTATGGATTCAAGGTGCAAAGGATCTGCAGAATGAATAATTTTTTGCCATAAGTCTTTATAAAAATAGGTTTTTTCCTCTTCGATAAATGGAATAAACTTCCCTAGTACTTCTTCTGCACAATAGCCGAATGTCTTTTCTGCTTGACGATTCCAAGCTAGAACAATGCCCTCAGGATTTAAAATCATCATTGGATACGGCATTTGGTTCAATATAGGATTAGCAGTTTGAAAAATTGTTTGAATGTCATACATGAATTCTACGTCTCCTTGAAATTACTGTACTTACTATTATAGTAAATAGTGAGTAATAAGTCATTAGTAATAGATAATCAAGTAAAAATTATTTATTTAGGATAAATGTATATAAAATTAAAAAAATCTAATAAAATTTTGGAAAATACAGTAATATGTATTCAAAGGAAGGGGTGAAGTAGTGGACAATACAACATCTAGAATAAAAGGAATTGTAATGATCGTATCAGGTGCAATGCTTTGGGGCGCAACTGGACCCATGATGGAATGGGTTTTGTCAAATAGTGACCTGACAGTATCATTCATGTTAACGATTCGATTATTTTTTGCTGGACTATTATTGTTATCATTTTTGCTTATAACAAAAAATGATATTACATCTATTTGGAAACACTCTGTATGGTGGAAAAAGCTTGTTATATTTAGCATTGTTGGCATGTTGGGTGTCCAATATACGTTTGTAGCAGCAATTAATGCCAGTAGTGCGGTCTTAGCAACACTACTACAGTTTTTGGCACCTATCTTTGTCGTGCTGTTTGTTTCATTTACAAACAAGATGCTACCACCAAAGTATCAAGTGTTTGGGATATTAGGGACTTTAGTTGGTTTATTTTTATTATTAACTAATGCCTCTTTCGATAATTTTTTAGTTAGCAAAGCAGCACTTGCATGGGGTATTGGTGTCGGATTTACATTTGCCTTCTACACGCTCTATCCGGTTACTCTAATGAAAGAGTGGGGTGTATTAATCGTTGTAGGATGGGGAATGCTCATCAGTGGTGTAGTATTAGGTATCGTTACAGGTGTGTGGAACTCTCATTTATGGCATTTACTTTTGCAACCAACTGTTGCATATATGTTAATTGGAATCATTTTCTTTGGAACAATTGCATTTGTATTATTTTTAAGCAGTATGAAATACATAACGCCAGTTGAAACGAGTGTTTTATCGAGTATGGAGCCATTAACTGCAATGGTGATATCTGTTATTTGGCTTGGAAAAACACTTGCATTATGGCAAGGTGTCGGTGTCATTATAATGCTTGTTTGTGTCACTTGGCTCTCCATTGAAGGAGATCGACAACAAAAGAAACGAATGCAATCTTAAAACATTTAAATGCGCTTTAGCTTTTAGGGATGGCTTATAAGTGGGGGAATTCACTTATGAGACATCTTTTTTTATGAACCTGTATTATTCATATCTTCATCATAAATCATATTGATAAACTGATGATGAAGATTAAGACTATATTGTTATTTCGTCATTGTTATAACCTTTAGAGAAATGGATTCTTTATTAACTTTCTAAATTTATAGAAGTGGGTAGGAACTGTTACACTCCTGCGGAAAAACAAGTAAGAAAGACCCCCCACAGCGAAGCGAGGAGGCTTACTTGCTTGTCCGCGGAAAGGGAGCAATCCGTAGCGAATATAATTTGATCATCTCATTTTTTAATGGAGAAATCTGGAGAATCAAAACAGATCATCTTTGTTTGTCTTTTAGAATAAATCCATGAATAATCTAGGATAAATTTCTTTATTTCGGGTTACGAATATATCATAATTAATGAAAATTACATTTTATCTAAAAAATTGAAAGGGGGATATATATTGAAAACAATCTTTCAATACATAAAAACATATAAAGTGCCTGCATGTATTGCACTTATGCTGATGTTCGTCGAATTAGCTGTTGAGCTTACACAACCATTACTTATTCGAAAAATTATTGATGAAGGAATTGTCGCAAAAGACGTTCATACCGTTGGGGTATGGGGAGCTATCATGTTAGCATTAGCATTCCTAGCATTTATTGCTGGCATATTAAATTCCTTTTTTTCAGGATATGCAGCGCAGAACTTTGCATATGATTTACGTAATGCCTTGTTCAGAAAAGTTCAGTCATTTACAATGACAACTTTTTTGCGTTTTCCTTCTGCCGGATTGATTACAAGGATGACGAATGACGTAACACAGGTTCAACAAGTATTTTTTATGAGCTTACGAATTATGCTACGTGCGCCATTAGTTGTAGTTGGTAGTTTAATTATGGCATTTTATGTTGATGCATCATTGGCTGTGTACTTAGTTTTAGGGGTCCCAATACTTGCAATCTTCATGTATTTGATGGTGAAAAAAAGTATAAGCCAGTTTGCCGCAGTACAGCGTAGAGTAGATCGAGTAAATCGGGTGATTCAAGAAAACCTACAAGCGATGCGCTTAGTAAAGGCTTATTTAAGGGGATTATATGAAGCGAGTCGTTTCGAGAAAATAGCAAATGCCTTGAAAAAGGATACATCAAGCGCACTACGTTTAATGGAATATATTCAACCGCTATTATTAATTGTTATGAATGTAGCGATGCTAGCTGTTTTATGGTTTGGAGCAGAGCAAATTCAACATGGGCAAACTCAAATAGGAGACATTGCCGCAATTATCAATTACACAATGCGCATGACAGGGTCATTTTCAATGTTCGCATTCATCATTATGTTATTCTCTCGTGCGAAGGCTTCAGCCGATCGAATGGAGGAAATTCTCCTTATAGGAGAGGGTGTTGAGGATGTCATTGCACATTCCCATCTAGAGAAGCCATCTCAGAACGGCGAAATTACGTTTGAAAATGTTTCGTTTAAATATCCACAGACAGATCAATATGTATTGAAAAATATTTCATTTACTTGTGGACAAGGTGAAAAAATAGCCATTATGGGAGCAACAGGTTCAGGAAAATCTACATTGCTACAGCTCATTCCTAAGTTTTATGACGTGAAGGAAGGCAGAATTTTAATTGATGGTGTAGATAGTAAGGAATGGAAAGTAGAAAATCTCCGGTATGCGATTGGCTATGTACCACAACGCTCTCTACTTTTTACAGGGACTATTTTCGACAATGTAACTTGGGGTAAAACGGATGCATCATTAGAAGAAGTAGAAAAAGCTTCAAAACAGGCACAAATTCATGATTCAGTGATGCATTTCCCGAATGGCTATCAAACGCGTGTAGGGCAAA
Organism: Rummeliibacillus sp.; assembly: GCA_035554455.1. Classification (GTDB taxonomy): domain Bacteria; phylum Bacillota; class Bacilli; order Bacillales_A; family Planococcaceae; genus Rummeliibacillus. The sequence continues at coordinate 2,475 of DATMJF010000495.1, read as the reverse complement.
AAGGTGTTAATTTATCTGGGGGACAAAAGCAAAGATTGTCAATTGCCAGAGCAATCTTACGCAAACCTGAGTTTTTATTATTAGATGATAGTACAAGTGCTCTTGATATAAAAACGGAGTCTGCTTTGTGGGAAGCATTAGCTAATGAGCGAGCAACAATGCTTGTTGTGACACAAAAAATTCGCACAGCACAAGGAGCAAATCGAATCTTACTGTTAGAAAATGGTGTTGTATCTGCTTTTGGTACACATGATGAACTAATGAAAAGTTCAACATTGTATCAAAAAATTGCTCAGTCTCAGCAGGAACAGGGGGTGCAAAGTGATGATTAGATCGTGGCTACGTTCTATTAGTTATGAACCTGTTCTTTCTAAGGAAGATATAAAGTCTTCTAAAAAAAGAAAAGGCGCAAGAGCAAGTGATTGGCGAACAACATTAGGAAGTATATGGAAAATTGTTGATGAGCAAAGAGGTTTATTAATTGTCGTATTATTAATGGTTATAGTAAGTTCTATTTTGTCATTATTGGGCCCTTATTTAATTGGTAAAATAATCGACGATCATATGATGAAAAGGGATTTTTCTGGCTTAAAAACAATGATTGTAAGTCTGGTGTTCATATATATTGGCTTATCAATTTCGCTATTTTTGCAAAACTATTGGATGATTGGAATAGCGCAACAAACGGTTTATCGTATGCGTTCAGGTCTATTCACGAAACTACAACGATTACCAATCTCGTTCTTTGATAAAAGACAGCATGGTGAGTTAATGAGTCGTATGACGAATGATATGGATAATATTAGTTCCACTTTAAATAGTACGTTTATCCAAGTATTCTCTAGTATTTTAACGCTAGTAGGGACAGTAATAGTAATGCTTACAATGAGTCCATTACTGACTTTTTTAACCATGCTTATTATTCCGGCAATGTTTATCTCTACTCGATGGATTACAAGAAGAACAGGGAAATTATTCAAGGCTCAACAGCAAGCATTAGGTGTCCTTAATGGCATGATTGAAGAAACAATATCAGGGCAGCGTATTGTGAAAGCCTTCTCTCAAGAGCAGCGTATGATCGATGACTTTGCAGAGAAAAGTAGTCATTTGCGTCGAGTGGGCTATTGGGCAAATGTCTATTCAGGGGCCATTCCAAAAGTGATGAATTTACTAAACAATGCGAGTTTTGCAGTAGTGGCAGGCGTTGGTGGACTGCTTGCCTTAAAGGGCTATGTTTCGATTGGGACAATAGTGGTATTTGCAGAATATACTCGTCAATTTACGAGACCTTTAAACGATTTATCAAACCAATTTAATAATGTCTTATCTGCAATTGCTGGTGCAGAACGAGTATTTTCAATTATGAATGAGGCAGAAGAACAAGACGAATCCAAAGATGTTCCATTGCAAAAATTACAAGGTGATGTCAAGTTTGTGGATGTGTCATTTAAATATGAAACAGAAGAAGAAAATCAGACAATTTCACATATCAATTTCCATGTGAAAAAGGGTCAAACAGCTGCATTAGTCGGTGCTACGGGGGCTGGTAAGACAACGATTATGCAACTGCTTGCTCGTTTTTATGATATCCAACAAGGTCAAATTTTAATCGATAATCAGTCAATTCAAACATTCTCCCGTGTAAATATACGTAGCCAAATGGCCTTTGTCCTTCAAGAACCATTCTTATTTGAAACAACAGTAAAAGAGAATATTCGATATGGTCAACTAAGTGCGACAGATGAAGAAGTGATCGAAGCAGCTAAAAAAGCAAATGCACATGATTTTATCGTGTCATTGCCACAAGGCTATGACACGTTTTTAACAGCAGACGGTGGAGAAATTAGTCAAGGGCAAAAACAGTTATTATCCATTGCTAGAGCACTTGTAGCAGACCCTTCTATCTTATTGTTAGATGAAGCAACAAGTAGTATTGATACGGTGACGGAATTAGAAATACAAGAAGCACTTGAACGTTTAATGGAAGGACGCACAAGCTTTGTTATTGCACACCGTCTAAACACTGTAAGAAAAGCCGATATCATTTTGGTTATGCAGCAGGGACAATTAGTAGAATCAGGTATGAGAAAAGACCTTATTGCGAAAAAGGGAATATTCTATCAAATGCTACAACAATCAAAGTTGTAATAAAATGAAGCTTCAATCAGTGGGGTCTTGACTATCTATTAATATGTGTAAAAGAGCTGTTCATAAGCAAATCGTTTGCTTATGAACAGCTCATTCTTGAAAATAATTTATATATTTATACAGATGAGTTAATTTCATTTAAAGATTTGATAAAAAGCACGAACAATAAATAGGCCATCGTTATATGCCATATCTATTAGAAAATTGTCTATAAAGCGGAAGATGGCGACTCCTGCGGGAAAGCGAGACAGGTGAGACCCCGCAGGGAACGAAGTGAGCGAGGAGACTCAACGCTCGCCCGCGGAAAGCGCCATCTGGAGCGGCATA
>DATMJF010000494.1:0-2063 GCA_035554455.1 Rummeliibacillus sp. | reverse complement strand
GGCGATACTTGTTGCTGAAATAAAGCCGAGATTTAGACATCAAAAGAGACTAGAAGGCAAAGTACATGGCCAATGAATACAAACCAACTAAAAGTAAAATGGGATGATATGTAAGCTAGTTTCAGTTATAGCAGGAGCAAGACAGTTTAAAACGAAATAAAAAACTAAATGTATATTTGTTTCATTAAAATTAAAAGACGCTTCAAATCCTTTAGTATAAAGGGTTTGAGGCGTTTTTTGTTAAGTGTTAGAAAAGTATGTAAGAATTCATAATAATCCATTGTTTTTTTCAAAATTAACATCAAATACTATATGAAAGGTTCCTGTAAAAGTAGGGGAATCAATAAGCTTTGAAATGTAGCAAGTGACTTATGGTTGCTGTATATAAAGAGATTGAATATACAAGCTCTATATGGGAAAAGATTTCTGAAAGTGGAGTATTTGATGAGTACGATATTTTATTGAATAGTATTCATCTTAGTATATTGGCTAATGAAAAGGAGTAAAATTATGTCATTTATTGCACAAAAAAAAGATGTGCCTATTTATTTTGAGGTAGTATGCGTAATTCTCGGAACATTAATTTCAGCATTCGCTTTAAACATGATTATTATTCCAGCAGGGCTTCTATCAGGCGGAGTAACAGGGATTTCTCAAATTATTAAACATTTTATTCCCATCAATGTAGGGTATTTTTATTTTATTTTAAATATACCACTCATGATTTTGGGTTATAAATTTCTAGGGAAAAAATTCAGTATTTATACTATACTTTCCATTACATTAGTCTCTGTTTTCCTTGTTTTTATCCCTATTCGGCCCATATTGACGAATAATATCTTACTTTCAGCTATTTTTGGTGGTGTGATTAACATGATTGGGAGTGCCATTGTCCTTCGCTTCGGCGGTTCTCAAGGTGGTTTAGATATACCTTCAAGAATCATTGCTAAATATAAAAATATTTCGGTTGGAAAAATAAACTTAATTATTAATCTCGTGATTGTGACGATTTCAGGGTTTATATTCGGGAGCGAAATCGCCTTATATACCATTATTTCGATGACATTTTCTATGAAAACATCTGATCTAATTTTAAATCACGTTAATCGTATTACTTTATTGATTATTACAGATAAAGGAGACGAAGTAGCGGAATTAATAACCCATGATATACATCGTGGTACTACCTCTTGGCAAGCTAGTGGTGGTTATACCCATAAAGAAAAAACCGTTTTATTTTGTGTTATTGTTAAAGGAGAGTTGGCTCAATTAAAAGATATTGTAAAGAAAGCCGATCCACATGCTTTTGTCAGTGTGATTACAACGCAAAACGTCATTGGTCGTTTCCATCAGATCTGGTGAAGAAACACCCTTTCGGTATTATCGAAATGTTTATATAAAAGTAATAGGTATCTATTTTAATAAAAGTCAATAATCAATCTACAAATAACGAAATAGCAAGCAATTTAATAAGATGTTGCACATTTTAATGTTCAAACTAAGGCAGAATCATAAAGATTCTGTCTTTTGTTTTTATTCGATGAGTTATCAATAATAAAAAAGCGTGACACATTAAGGATTATTTTAGAACAAGTACGTAATAGTTGTATAGAATAATGAATATGTTAAATCCTGTCTTCTTCTGGATGGATAGCGGAGCAAGTTACTTCAAGAAATGCATTTTATTTTCTTGTGGAATTTTCGGTAGATGCAGGACATACCATTCTTAATGGGAGGAATTATATGTTAAAAAGGATATTGATTATTGCTGGAATACTTATAGTGGGAATAGCATCATTAAGCCTGTTAATTAAATCTTTAGAAGCTGATACTGCTGTTGCAAATAAAGAGGAACAAAAACCTTTATTTACTAAAAAAGAAGAACTAAATATGTCTACATTGAACACAGTAACTGAAAAAATTCATGAGAAATATAAGGGGGTGAAATTTGTTGTAGGTTCGGATTCAAAGAAAGAATTGAATATACAAGTTCAAGAAAATGAAGAATATTTTAATTCAGTTAAAAAGGATATTGAGTCCATTGCAAAAAGTGTAATAAAATC
>DATMJF010000493.1:0-2695 GCA_035554455.1 Rummeliibacillus sp. | reverse complement strand
CCTACCATACATTGCGCTACTCTTACAAATTCTATTAGGATTTTTTCAAGGTTATTTTCGAGCATGGCATGTTGAACAGGATACCTACCATCTCCATTCTGTGAATCACTATGTCATAGTTGGGATGGTTATGATCTCTCTTTCATTTGTTAAAATCATTTCTCCAGTTGCAATAATTTCATTATTTGGATTGTTGTTATGTGTGTGTAGTTTGTGGATGCTGGTAAAGAATAGAACAAAAGTGAAAGTAAAATAATGTTGCTGTGCTTAAGCAAATAAGAAGATGTAAAACACCACTTGTGAATTTTATTAAAAGTCAATAGTTAAAGTAATTCAGTTAATACATCAGTATCCTATATACAATGTGCAACATAATAATAAGCTATTTTTAAGCTGAACTAATTTTTGTATTAGTTCAGCTTTTATGTTCAACAATCGGACCAGATTGTATAATAACAATTTTAAAGCAAACTGGATATTGCGAAGGTTTACACTTAAACTATTGATTAGGTTGATTTAATAAACAAAAATTAAAACCTTTTTTTAAAAGTAGGCCATGTTATATAATATGTTACATATGTTTACAGTAACTATTGAATAATTTTTGGCAATTTGATATATTAATTTCTAAATATGTAATCAATGATGTGATCAAGTAAATAAGTATTGTGAAACAGAAAATATAGCCTTGGCTGAAAGCTATATCACCCCTTCTTATTGAACCCTACCACGGAGATGTTTAGATAAAAACTAACCGAGTCGTTTCGTTACAAACGTTTAGAGGACTTAATATTTATTATTAATGTCGAACTAAGGTGGTACCACGTCTATTAGCGTAAAGACGTCCTTTTTTAAGGACTCTTTATGCTTTTTTATTTTCAAAGTTATTTCATTTTCTCAGGAGGAAAAGATGATGTCACAAAAAACAAACGATTTTTCAAAATGGTATATTGATACGATTCAAAAAGCTGATTTAATGGATTACACTCCAGTTCGTGGTTGTATTGCATTTAAGCCAGATGGCTATGAATTATGGGAACATATTCAAGAAGAGATGGATATAAGGTTTAAAGAAACCGGTCATCGCAATGCATACTTTCCAATGTTAATTCCAGAATCCTTCTTCCAAAAGGAAAAGGATCATATTGAAGGATTCTCACCAGAGCTTCCTTGGGTAACAGAAGCTGCAGGAGAGAAATTAGAAGAACGTTTAGCACTTCGTCCAACTTCAGAAACAATGATTGGACATTTGTATTCAAACTGGATTAAAAGTTATCGAGATCTCCCAGTTTTAATTAATCAATGGGCAAATGTATTCCGTTGGGAAAAGAAAACTCTCCCATTTATCCGTACCTCTGAATTTTTATGGCAAGAAGGTCATACTGCTCATGTAGATGAAGAAGATGCGCGTAAGGAAACAATGCAAATGTTAACTATTTATAAAGAAGTCGTAGAAGGATTACTTGCAATTCCAGTTTTTGATGGGCAAAAGACACCATTAGAACGCTTTGCTGGTGCGATTGATACATTCTCCATTGAAGCAATGATGAAAGATGGAAAAGCCGTACAAGCAGGTACTTCACACTACTTAGGTACAAAATTTGCGGAAGCATTTGATATAAAATATTTAAATAAAGAAAATAAACAGGCATATGTTCATACAACATCTTGGGGTACGTCCACACGTTTAATTGGTTCGGTCATCATGGTTCATGGCGATGAACAAGGTCTTATTTTACCACCAAAAATAGCACCGACTCAAGTTGTTTTGATTCCAGTTGGTCCATGGAAAAAGAACCATGCAATTATTGAGAAATTAGATGAAATCTTTGCAGCTTTAAAGGCGATAGGAATTCGCGTTCGTCTTGATGATTCTGATCAATCACCAGGTTATAAATTTAATGAATGGGAGTTAAAAGGTGTACCTGTACGTATTGAACTTGGTCCACGTGATTTAGAAAATAATCAAGGTTTAATGAAAGCACGTGATGAAGAAGAGAAAGTCTCCGTACCTTTAGAATCCATTGTTGAAAGCATAAAAAAAGAACTTGAAACAATGCAAACTCGTCTATTTGAAAAAGCAAAAGCTTTCCGTGCGGAGAATTCACACACACATATCGATACAATCGAACAGTTAAAACAACATCTAGCAGAATCCGAACAAAATGGAACAATTCCTGGTTGGATATTAGCTGGTTGGTGCGGAGACGATGCTTGTGAAGAAAATGTAAAAGAAAAAACAAAATTCACAACACGAAACATTCCATTTAATCCACCAGCAACAAAACACACATGCCTTAATTGTGGTAAAGAAGCCAAACATACGGTTTGGTTTGCTCGTGCTTATTAATCTGCTATTGTGAAATATTCCACTTAGATTATCGTTGTAACATTTAGAAGAGCTTGTGAAGAAATGTACTTAAAGTAACGAATCAGAATGGTGAGATAAGAAAGGAGGTCCTTGTGTGGGATCTCCTTTTTAATTTTTTCAATTTAATTTTATACTGCGCTGCAAGATATCCAAATAGATGCTTGCATACCTTTATCTTATTAAGGGGTGAAGGATTAATGATAAATATAACATTCCACTGGAAACTTTCTCAAATACCAGAACGAGTTGTAAAGAAGCATTGCAAAATGTGTGGCAAATTATCAGTTTTTACAGACACCAATGTGCGAAGGCATAACGCAAACG
>DATMJF010000492.1:0-3732 GCA_035554455.1 Rummeliibacillus sp. | reverse complement strand
TTGCCAATAACACCTCTAACACACGAGAGCCCTTCTCAGAAGCTACATCAGTCGTAATCATCGACAAAAATGAAATAACAATCGAATAAACCAATGATCCTACTAAAATAGAAGCGCCAATTCCCGCTGCTTTTTCATCTTCACTCTTCCCGTCTTTTGTTTGCTCGTTTAAATTTTTCATATTAATTGGAGTTTGAGATTCCACAATTTGAGCTGCCTGTTCTGCAGATAAATTTAATTGTTGAACTGCATAGATTTTCCCAGCATATTGGATTAAGGATGATAGTTTTGTCTGATCATTAAATTCAAGAGGTTTATATGTAGCAATCTCCGCTCCAAATTTGCCATTCGTTTCTTTTAGGACAACTACTGCATCTAGTTTTTCATCTTTTACTTTTTGCTCTATTTTTTTCTGATTATCTGTAGAAAATGAAAACTTCATATCACTATCTGATTGGAAAACCTCTTTAAAATCTTGTTTTGTGTCATTAATCAAAGCAATCTTTAGTGGCTCTTCAGAAAATAATGCTGCTTTAATATCTGACCAAAACATAACTACACTAATAATTGCTACATAAAGAACAATTGAGAAAATAAACGATTTTGTTTTAATCTTCTGCTTATAAAGTTGTGTTGCTAATATCCAGAATTTAGACATGCTCTCCACCTACCAAGTCTTTGAAGATTTCATCGAGTGATAAATAATCCATACTGAATTTTTCCATATAAACACCTTTTCCAAGTATCTCAAACAACTGTTCACCATAAGATTCATCTTCTAATAATAAGGTGTATCCATCCTTTGTTTTCTTAACATGATTAACACCTGGTAGTTCACTCAATTGTGATTCATTTAGTTCAGTTCGAATGCTTAATTTTATTTTTCCGTACTGTTCCTTTAAATCTATCAAACTACCTGTAAAGAGAGAGACACCTCTTTTCAAAATACAAAGATGATCACATAGTTCCTCTACATTATCCATTTGATGACTCGAAAATAAGATCGTTGTTCCTTTTTCTCGCAAATACAAAATCGCTTGCATTAATAATTCGCGATTGACTGGATCGAGGCCGCTGAACGGTTCATCTAATATGAGAAATTCCGGCTGATGAATAAAACTTGCGATTAATTGAACTTTTTGCTGATTCCCTTTTGATAAAGTTTCCGCCTTCGATTTTCTCTTATCTTCCAGATCAAACCGCTTAATCCAATAGTCTACCTCATTCTTTAAATCTTTTTTCGTCCATCCTCGAAGAACTCCAAAGAAATACAATTGATCTTCAACTGTCATGGAAGGAAAAATCCCCCGTTCCTCTGGCAAATATCCAAGAACATCTCTGTTTACTTTATGCATGGACTGTCCATTCCAAGAAATTTGGCCTTCTGTTGACTCCTGCAAATCCAGAATCATACGGAATGTCGTTGTTTTACCAGCCCCATTTTGACCAATAAGACCAAATATTTCTCCTTTTTCAATCGTAAAAGATAGCTGGTTTACTGCTGTGAAATCATGATACCTTTTCGTTACTTGATCAATCACTAATGCCATAACTCTACTCCTTTTATGCGAAATTTCTAAACATTATACTTATACGTTTCAACCTTCGAAATGTATTCACTTTTAATAAAAAATACTAATTGAGTCAATTTCACAAGTCCTTTTCTAGTTAAAAAATACGAATATTTTCTAAATAAACAATTCAATAATTCGGATAATATTTCATTTCTAGTATTTACTTAGTATTCCGCTCCAGATGGCGCTTTCCACGGGCGAGCGTTGAGTCTCCTCGGAAGCCCGTGCCGTGCTTCACTGCGGGGTCTCACCTGTCTCGCTTTCCCGCAGGAGTCGCCATCTTCCGCTACATAGACAATGTTCTATTAGATATGACATATAACAATGGCCCATTAATGTTCGTGTTTTTTATCAAATCTTTGAATTATGAAATTATTTCAATTAATATGCCAACATTGTAAATCATAAAAAAAATCCGTGTTCCTTTTGTAACGCATTCTTTTTATTGTATGTTTTTAACAGTGGAAAGAATAGAAGGATAACTACAAGAGTACTTAATAACCCAACTAATCCATTTACATTATTAACGGATTCACCTTTGGTAAAAAAGAAAATACTAAAGTTCATTATTGCTGAAAGGAAATTTATAATAAACATAAACATATAAAATAAAATAATTTGATTATAATTGGTAATTTTCGATGTATGATCTGAATACAATTCAAATGGATCATCTTCAGATTTTTTTCGAACATACGCCCATTTATAATATTTACAAACTATCTCAACACCTGTAGAAGCCAAAAACTCTAAATAATCCTCTCGATCCTTCGGTAATAACACAACACGATATATGTATTCTCCTAGGTTTCCTTCTTCAAACTGGTAATAAAAAGGAAGGGCTCTCTTTAAATGCAATCCTTTCAGACTTTGAGTATTAATCCATTGTTCTTCTTTTTCATAATCGATAAAAGTTCGGAAATATCGTTTCATCACAAATCCCCCTGATTAAGCATATACTGTCCATTTAGATAAAGCTCTTTTAACCGTGCTACTTCCAATTCGACTATTTCTTTCCCTAAATCAGTAATGATATATTCTTTCTTTCTGCCATCTTCTACATAAGTATTAATCCATTTTTTCTTTAATAATGATTTAATTGCCCCATAAATGGTCCCTGCACCTAGTTTGACACGTCCATTACTCATTTCCTCTGTAAACTGCATAATACCGTAACCATGTCTAGGTTCATAAAGTGCTAATAACATATAATAAACCCCCTCAGTCAATGGAGCATGTTCTTGTGACATAAAGTACCTCCCATATCAAGTCAACCATTAATGGAAATAAAATCTAATTTTTAAAAAACTATTACATAATCCACATATTCGTATTTCAGAATAAAAAAACCGTATTCACACATCTTTGTGTAAATACAGCTTATAATTTTTGATATTATTAACCTTGAACTCGATTAATCTTAATATCCTTCAAAATATCACGCACAACCCAGCTTGCAGCGATTAAACCTGCTGTAGATGGAGCAAAAGCATTTGAAGATGGTGGCATTTTTGCTTTTCGGATAGCAGCATCTGGTTTGCCGACAGTTTCTGCAACATCTGGACGAATAACGATTGGGCTTTCATCAGAGAAGATAACTGGAATTCCTTTTTTAATGCCTTGCTTGCGAAGTTTCAAGCGAATGACTTTTGCAAGTGGATCTGTATGCGTTTTAGAGATATCTGCAATTTGGAAACGTGTTGGATCCATTTTGTTGGCAGCACCCATACTAGAAATAATTTTAATATTACGTTTTAAACATTCTTTCATAATATGGATTTTGTAAATCACTGTATCAGAAGCATCGATTACATAGTCTGGTTCATAACTAAAGAATTTTTCATAAGTTTCTTCTGTGTAGAACATGTGCAAATCGATGACTTCACATTCTGGATTAATGTCTGCGATTCTTTCTTTCATCACTGCTGATTTTGATTTTCCAATTGTAGACAGATAAGCTACTAATTGACGGTTAATGTTGGTAATATCGACATCATCTTTATCGACCAAAATAATACGGCCAACGCCACTTCTTGCACACGCTTCAGCTGCAAAAGAACCAACGCCACCTACACCTAAAATAGCGACTGTAGCATTTTTCAGCTTATCTAATCCTTCTTGTCCTATTGCAAGTTCATTTCTTGAAAATTGATGTAAC
>DATMJF010000491.1:0-2933 GCA_035554455.1 Rummeliibacillus sp. | reverse complement strand
TGTTGGGTGCGGTTGATAATTCTTTACATTACTTCTAGCCCCTACAATCGGAGTTGAATGAACTAAAGGTAGTACAGGAATAATTTCACGTAAACGATTCTGTATATCTGCATAAATTGCTTCTCGTTTTGCATGATCTGTTGTGGAACGCGCTTCTGCTAACCATTTTTGTATTTTTTCATCATGTAGTTGCGAATTATTTAAAGAACCTGAATCATAGAAGAACAAAGATAATAGATTATCAGGATCTCCATTATCACTCGTTCCACCTAGTAAGAATAATTGTGCTTCACCTTTACGTGTTTTTTCTAAATACGTAGCCCATTCATAAGTAACAATCTTTGTTTTCATCCCAATTGACTCTAGATTCTTTTGAATCGCCTCAGCAACTTTTTGACCATCCGGCATGTATGGACGCGGAACAGGCATTGCCCATAATTCAACTACTTTTCCATCATACGAAGATTCTTTCAGCAAAGATTTTGCTTTTTCAACATCAAAATTATACTGTTCTGTATTTTTGTTATAGCCAAGCGCTGTCGGTTGTAATGGATTCTTTGCCTCAGTTGCAAATCCCTCAAAAAAACTATTCACAATTGCTTGGCGGTCAATGGCCATACTTACTGCTTCTCGCACTTTTGTGTCATCAAACGGCTTTTGTGTCATGGTCATTCCTAAATACCCTACATTAAATGAAGGTCTTTTTAATAATTGTAAATTTTGATCTTGTTCAATTCGTGTATGGTCACTCGGGCTTAATCCATCTGCAATGTCAATTTCACCTGTCACTAAACTATTTAATCTAGCCGAGTTATCAGGCAAAGTACGATAAATTAACTTTGAAACTTTCGGATAGCCTTTTTGCCAATAATCCGAATTCTTTTCAAGTTCTATTGTATTGTTCCGTTTCCAGCTAACAAATTTGAAAGGTCCTGTACCAACAGGATTTTCGCCATATTTGTCGCCTTCTTTTTTAATGGCAGTTGGGCTTGCAATTGAAAATGCAGTCATTGCAAGATTATTTAATAGTGCTGCAGCAGGTTTTTTCAATTTCAATTCGAATGTGGTGTCATCAACTGCCTTTACAGAATCGATAATATGGTTTTTATCTCCTTTAAAACCACCAAACATATCTCCGTAATACGGAAATTGATCAACTGAACCATTCATCCATCGTTCAAAGTTTTTCACTACTGCTTCCGCGTTAAAATCCGTACCATCATGGAATTTAACGCCCTCTTGTAGTTTAAAAGTATAAGTTAATTGATCCTTTGAAATTTTCCATTCTTTAGCCAAGCTTGGTTTAATTGATGTATCTTCTTCACCAAACTGGACTAGTGTTTCGTAAATATTTCTTGCTACTTTAAATGATTCCCCATCTGTTACAGTGATTGGATCGAGAGAAACCGAATCAGTACCTCGTCCATATACGAGCGAGCTTTGTTTTTCTCCGCTGTTACTTGATTCCCCTTCATTACTTGTAGAATCCTTTCCACAAGCGCTTAATACTACTAGAATAATTAGCATTAAACTATAGACAAACCATTTCCTCATAAAAATCCCCCTTTTAAGATAAACTGAATATTCAGAATTTATTATATATTAAAATATTATGAAATGATAGATAAAAAAGCAGCTGTTTACTAAACGAGACTACTAAAAAAGTTTCTAGTAATAAACTTAGCCAGTTAGAGAACGATTCATCGTTTTCTAACTGGTTTTTTCTTCTATGCCGTTGATTTTCGTTCCGGCGGTTGTTTTCCAGGGGGCGTGCCTTGAGCCGCTTCGTCGCTTACGCTCCTGCTGGGTCTCAAGCTGCACGCTATTTCCCCTAGGAGTCGCCTCCTGCACTTCAATCAACTAGATTACCTAAGAATAGAATGGATTTCCCTCGCACCTTTAAAGCGACTGGAATGGAATTTGATACAGTAATTGATGACGCATGATCTCTGTTAACTAGGCTGCTTTTTGTTCTGTTTCTATATGAATATTATTCTTTTTCACTTGCCATAAATAATATAAAGTTAGGCAAATACTTAATGTTCCAAAAAATAGAACCATATTTTCGAGTCCCATCAAATCTAAAAGGGCACCTGTTGAAAGAAGAACGATTTGGAATGAAGTACGATCTAACATATTACGGAATGAAAAGAAACGACCATGATATTCTTTCGGTACTTGTTTTTGGAAAATGGTCATCACGGTCGGGAAAAAGCATCCTACCGAAAATCCAAATAAACCAAATGTAATAAGCGACATAGCTGGTATATGGGCGAAGTGTAACAATAATTCTGCAGCTCCTATTACAAGCAAGGAGAAAAATAAAATGTTATTCGTTTTCCACTTAGAACCAATATATTTTATCGCAACAGAACCTACCATAAAGGAAATTCCCTCTACTGTATAAATAAGGCCTTTTATCGAAGAAGATTCTTGTAGTTCACTAATACTAATTACCAGTAGATTAAAAGAACCTATGAATAACACGGGTATATAAGATAAGATTAACGTATATTTTATTCCTACATCCCGTTTCAACAATGGAAAGACTTCTTTGAAACTCCCTTTATCCTTATGCTCCTGCTCTGAATGCTGTTTAAGAGCATCCCTCGTCTCAGGTATTTTAAGCAAAAATGTAAGCAATAACAGAATTACATAGGCAATCACCGAAATACCATATAGTGCACTAATTGGTGCATACACTAATACTAGCCCTGCTAGTGCAGTACCTGCTACTCGTGCAATTGTTGAAATATTCATATCCCATCCATTAAGTTGCAACAAATCTTTCTCTTCAACAATTAAGGGAAGAGAAGCTTGTAATGCCGGAAAATAAAATGCTGCTGCAATTTGCATTGTAACTAGAAATACAATCATCCAGGATATCGAATCTGTTGCCAATGCAATAAACATAAATACCACACTAATCACTC
>DATMJF010000490.1:0-2600 GCA_035554455.1 Rummeliibacillus sp. | reverse complement strand
TATTTTATTTGGTTTAAAAAGAAGGAAAATCGATAAAAAAGAGCAGCAAAAACGTTTGGAAGAAAGTGTAGAACTTCTTGGGCTGACTCATTATTTACACCGAAAACCGAATGCTTTATCTGGAGGACAACGCCAACGTGTTGCTCTTGCACGTGCAATTGTAAGCCAAGCCCCGCTTTGCTTGATGGATGAGCCTTTATCCAATTTAGATGCAAAATTACGAACACAAATGCGGACAGAAATCAAACAATTACAGAATAAATTAGGCTTGACAACCATTTATGTAACCCATGATCAAACAGAAGCGATGACAATGGGCGATCGGATTATGGTTTTAAATAATGGCTGTATCCAACAAATCGGAACACCGCTAGAATTGTATAATCAACCCAAAAATCAATTTGTCGCAAGTTTTATTGGTTCTCCTACTATAAACACGGCAACTGCGGTTCTAGAAGATTCTACGCTCATTATTGAAAACCAATTTAAAATGAAACTTTCAGCTGAAATTTGTGCATGCTTACCTCAACATAAACCAATGACGATTGGCATTCGTCCGGAGCATCTCCAAAAAGGAGACGTTTTGCATCTTCCTATTTTAAATATCGAACAGCTAGGACATGAAACGCATATCATTGTCCGCTTGGCAGATCAAACATGGACTATTAAGTGGAGTGGTCAACATATTTTTGAAATCGGTGAAACACTCTCTTTACAACCTCAACATCTGTTATTTTTTGATGCGGAAACAGAAGCATTATTACAATCTTCCAGATCAATATAAAAAGTACTTGCCTTTTTAGCAAGTACTTTTTTAATTCACGGTCAAAAAAGACGTATTATATTCCCCTATATTACCGTCGTACATATGTAAACTAGCAATATCACATTTTCCTTTATACAACGCCATCACACCATTTTTAACGAATAGATATTCCTTTTTCACACATAACTTATTATAATTGATAATGTCTTGTTATAACTGGTTATAAAAGGAGTTAAATCAAAGTGAAAAAGTTTTATGGTTTATTTGCAACATTGATATTACTTTTTGGCATTTTATCAGGTTGTAGCAGCCAAGGAAGCAAAACAAAAACAAACGAACAAGTTGAGTTAACGATTTCTGCTGCTGCTAGTCTGCAGAATTCATTAGAAGAACTTCAAAAAAAATATGAAAAAGAACACGCAAATGTCAAAATTACTTATAACTTTGGAGGTTCTGGAGCATTACAACAACAAATTTCAAAAGGTGCTCCTGTTGATCTTTTCTTTTCAGCAGCAGAAGATAAGTTTGATGAACTAATAAAAGAAGGATTAATCGACAAAAAACAAGGAACAGATCTTTTAGCTAACGAATTAGTATTAATCGTTCCTAATAAAAATGAAAAAAATATTCATTCATTTGAAGATTTAAAGATAGCGGATAAGATTGCCCTTGGTACACCAGAAACTGTCCCTGCTGGTCAGTATGGTGTAGAAACATTGAAAAACATGAAGCTTTGGAGAGATGTAGAATCAAAAGTAGTGTATGCAAATGACGTACGCCAAGTTCTTACTTATACAGAAACTGAAAATGTTGATGCAGGTTTGGTTTATAAAACAGATGCTCTAGTATCGAAAAAGGTTGATGTTATTTCTACAGCAAAAGATGATACACATACACCAATTATTTATCCTGTAGGTGTTATCAAAGATAGTAAGCATTCAAAAGAGGCGCAAGATTTTTATAACTATTTACAAAGCGATGAAGCAATGAAAGTATTTAAAAAATACGGCTTTAAAGGAGCTCATTAATTGATGAGTACCGATTTCTGGTCTCCTCTTAAACTTTCTGTTGAGATTGCATCTGTTTCAGGAATCATTGTTTTAGTAGCAGGTATTCTACTTGGCAAATGGATGGCAAAGCGAAACTTCAAAGGTAAATTGTTTCTTGAAACGGTACTTCTTTTACCATTAGTGCTACCTCCTACTGTAGTAGGTTTCCTCCTGATCATCATTTTTGGTAAAAACAGTGTGTTAGGACAATTGATTGTATGGCTATTCAACCAACCTGTCATGTTCACATGGTGGGCGGCAGTTATCGCCTCTTCTGTTGTTGCATTTCCTTTAATGTATCAATCGGCAAAAACTGGTTTTGAATCTGTTGATGAAGACATCGAGAACGCTGCACGAGTTGATGGAGCTAACGAATGGCAAGTCTTTTTCTTCATATCAATTCCTCTTGCATTAAAAGCGATTGTATCAGGCGGGATTTTAAGTTTCACACGAGCTTTAGGTGAATTTGGAGCAACCTTAATGTTTGCGGGAAACCTTCCAGGCAAAACGCAAACTACTCCACTTGCTATTTATATGGCAATTGAGTCGGGTAATATGTCACTCGCTTGGTCATGGGTGATTTGTATGATCGTTATTTCCTTCGTTATGCTTTTGGGCGTCCATCTAATGAAAGCATAAACATATTAAAAAAGATGTAGTTGGTTCAAACTGTTGCTTTAAAATAAAGTTTGATCAAAAACACCTTGCAAACAATTTGTGTTAAATAAAATGAACCCGTTTTGAAAAAATATTGATCAAAACGGGTTCATTCCTTTTGAAGCATT
>DATMJF010000489.1:0-4506 GCA_035554455.1 Rummeliibacillus sp. | reverse complement strand
TTTTAAAAATAAGAACGGAAAAACGTTTATAGCTGTTAATAAAAGTATTGATGACTTATTCGCTACAAATTATTTAATGTTTCAAAACACATCTTATAATACAAAATGGTTTTATGCGTTTGTTACTTCATTGGAATATGTGAATACAAGTGTAACCAATGTTTATTTTGAAATTGATGTGTTTCAATCTTGGAAATTTGAAATGAACTTCAAACCATCTTATGTATTAAGGGAACATAGACCCCTTTGGAACACAGACGGAACACCCGTTATAAATACAGTAGATGAAGGTTTGAATTATGGTACGGAATATGACACCGTTAAGATAGATAATTATTTACCTTATACGGACATTTATTTTCTTGTTATCGTATCTAAAGTAGCTTTACATTTAACGAGCACACCCATTACACCTGTTTTGAATGGATCACCTCAACCATTAAGTTATTATGTACATCCTTTTAGGTTGGACGGAACATCCCCTTTTATGCAAGTGGGTTCTGTTGGTTTAAATGCTAGTACATTTGATCAAGTTTTAAAAGCCATTTACACCGATGAAGCAAGCGTGAATAACGTTGTTTCCTTATATGTTACGGAATACTTTGGTTATCCTCCAAGTTATGATTCTGGTAATGATTTACTAACCTTTGATGATGCAAGTTTTGGAGTTGCTGACATTGGAAGTGCGAATACAATTTATTTAAAGAATCTTCCTTCATATTTAAAGAAATCTAAAAATTTCGGGGATAAGTATAGTGGGTTTACCACTCCAACAGAAAGTAAACTTTTGATGTATCCTTATACAGTTACCGTATTAGATGACTTAAGAGGGAATAGACAGGAAATTAAAAACGAATATGTAACAACAAACGATTTAACGATATACACAAGAGGTTCATTAGGAACATCCAGTAAAATTAGTTATCACGTTGAAGATTATTCCATTTTAAATGCTACTAGTCTACCTGATGGAGTTGCATCTATGGAACACGCTTTAATCAATAATAACCCAAATGATGTTCCTATTTTAAGCGAATACCTATCCGCTTACTTACAAGGAAACCGTAATAGTATTCATAATCAAAGGGATTCCATTCTATGGAATGGGCAAATGAATGCTCTTTCTAGTGGCTTTGGTGCTATTGGTTCGGCGGTTTCAGGAAATGTAGGGGGGTTAGCACAAGGGGTCATTGGTTATGGTCAAGGGTTAGGAAACACCCTTCTCCAATTACAGGGGATCAATGCCAAGATAAAAGATATTGGAAACATGTCACCTAATATGGTCAAGCAGGGTGGAAATACAAACTTCGATTTCGGACATGGTTTTACAGGGTTATATGTGATTAAGAAACAAATTAAACCAGAATACAGAAACAAATTAGAGGATTTTTTCAACATGTTTGGTTACAAGTTGAATGAAGTAAAAATTCCGAATTTCCATACTCGACAGAATTGGAATTTTGTTCAAACAAAAAGTTGTAATATCCAAGCGAATATAAACAATGAAGATTTACAAGAATTAAAAACAATTTTTGATAACGGAATTACCTTATGGCATACAGATGACGTGGGAAATTATTCGTTAACTAATGAGGTGATTTAATGAAGAAAAATAAAAGATTTCGTAACCCTAACCAAATACAGGAAGAATTAGGAATGAATTATTTCACCCATTATTATCAATATTTATCCTCATTGGCTTTTCAATTGTTCGAATGGGATGGTTTACCTGATAGTGTAGACCCACGTTATATGGAAATGTCTTTGCATATGCAGGGATATGTTGGGTTTTACAAACATAAGCATCTAGGTTATTTGGCTGTTCAAGGTGCATTGTCTGGTACAATCGACCACTATAACTTGGCAACAAAATTTCATGTAAACATGCCAACCTTACAAGATACTTTCTATATATTAAACTATAAAGATATGAAGGATTTATTGGAGGAACAGAAAAAGAAAACAGGTGTCGTTATTTATAATAATGATTATCACTTTTCTACCACTCCAAGTTTAAAAATGTTTGCTCAAGATTTAGCTGAATTAAAAGAAATTATACGCGTAAACCAAAATGCACAAAAGACACCTGTATTGATTACAGCAAACGACAATAACCTATTTTCTTTGAGACAGGTGTATAACCAATATGAAGGAAATTCTCCTGTTATTTTCGGAAATGAAGCCTTATCTACTGATGCTATCCAAGTATTAAAAACAGATGCACCGTTCGTTGTGGATAAATTAAACTTACAAAAAAACGCTGTCTGGATGGAAGTTATGACGTACCTAGGCATCAAAAATGCAAACATGGACAAGAAGGAACGTCTAATAACAGATGAAGCCAACAGCAATGATGAACAGATTCAAGCAAGCGCAAACGTTTGGTTGAAGTCAAGACAAGAAGCTTGCGAAAAAATTAATGACTTATACCCTGATTTAAATCTAAGTGTTAAATTGAGACATGAAATCGTTGAAGAATTTGAAAAGAATGTTTCACGTGAAACAATGGGGGGTGTTTCAAATGGGTAGTAGCTACACGATGCAATTACGCGAATACATTGAACACTTTTCCCAGAACGATAGTGCTTTTATGAGTCACAAAGACAGAATTGAAAAAGGTAGACCATGGCTGTTCGATTTTGATTATCCTATTTTTGATGAAGATTACAAGAAAACATTTGAAACCAACTTCATTCGTAATTTTTACACAAGGGAAATTGGTTTTGAGACAGAAGGGTTATTTAAATTCAAACTAGAAAACTGGTTACGAATCAATATGCCATATTTCAATAAATTGTTTGAATCAGAATTAATTAAATTCGACCCCTTGAAAAATACAGATATTAATGAAACAAGTAATAAGAAAAATGACAAGAAACAAAACCAATTTTCTAATACCACTGGGACAAGTAGCGGCACAAGTAATACAAGTAATTCGGGTACAGCTACAGAAGATGACTTTAATCGTGACCTATTGAGTGATAACCCTGATACACGTTTAACCATCACTACAAATGACGGGGAGGGTGTAATAGAATATGCTTCAAAAATTGAAGAACATAATACTAATAATACCCGTTCTACTAACAGTGATTCGGATACAGTCAGTACATCTAAAGGTGATGTTGATACAACAGCTAATGCCACCATGAACGAAAATGAGACTTACTTTAATAACAAAATTGGTAAAGCAGGAAGTCAGAGTTATTCAAAAATGTTAGCTGAATATCGTGAGACTTTCTTGAGAATTGAACGCGATATATTCAAAGAAATGAACAAAGAATTATTTATGTTAGTTTATTAAATGAGGTGAAACAATGACAACGAACCCTGATCTTTTAACAAAAATCGGTGACTTACAACAATATGAACGCTATCTACCGAGTGCGTTCGATTCGAGTCTTTCTATTTTAGAAAAATTAAACAAAGTCATTGAAATCGTAATAGAATTGGCACTCGAAAACGTTTCAGATGATGTCATCATGGGTATTCTCCAAGGGTGGTTAGAAGATGGAACGCTACGAACTCTTTTAGCTGACCTTATTAATGATACAGAAGCTTTAGACGCATTCAAAGCAGAACTTGGTGAATCACTCACAACCAAAATTATTCACTTTAACGGAAATGCAAAAGGGAAAATCAAAGACAATAGCACTATAGACCGACAAGAATTGCAGATTTATGGGTCAGGTGATGAAGCCTATCAGACAGGGTCTAAAGGTGCAGGGATGCACTTGTATGGTAACGGTGACATCCAACACGCGGGTAACATTGCTTTTATGACGGGTCAAGATGACCAGGGTGATGGAAGAATGATTATTAGCGGTGGTTCTAATAACGCTTTATCAGATGGACACAGAACAAACACGGATACACGCGTAACTATAGGAAATGCTATATTTGACTTTGTTGATACCCAACAAGACAGCGCTCTATTAAACTTAAAAAATCCTTCTGGTCGACCTGCTATTTGTTTCTTTGAAACTAGTTCGGATGAAGGGGAACTGTCTGTACCAACAGGTGAGCGTTTGAGCATAGGACACTGGGAACCAACAACATCCACTTTTACGGAAAATGTTGCTATGGATGGAAGTGGACGCTTCATCATCAAAACAGGTGCAGTGAATGGCGATGATGCAAAAACAGTAGACACCCAACATACACCTAATTTACAGGTTTTTGGGGAAACTCAATCAAAATCTTCGGAGTTATTAGCGAACTACTCAAATGACGGGTCATCTAGCGCGAATTTGTACTTAGGTAAATCTCCTAGTGGAACTGTTGGAACCAACACAGCGACAAGGGTTGATGATGTTTTAGGAGAGGTTGCATTTGCAGGAAATAACGGGTCAGGTTTTGAAACAGGTGCGCTCATTTCGGCTTCTGTTCAAACATCTAACTGGACATCCACAAGCAATCCAACCCGTTTACAATTAAAAACAACACCTGAAAACAGTACAACCCCTGCAACACGCATGACGATTAATGCAACGGGTAGCATTTCGG